>JBPCLX010000346.1:0-3237 GCA_051002815.1 Gemmatimonadaceae bacterium | reverse complement strand
GGGTAACGGCCAGCGGGGACGATGCCGCCTACGCCTTTCTCGACCTCGCCGCGCTGGGAGTTCCAGTGATCGCTCCGCGTACGCCGCTCGCGCAGCGATACGTGCGCGATGGGATAACCGGTCTCCTGATCGGCGAGAATCCGCACGCGACTGCGGCTGCCGTCGCGCGCCTGCTCGCCAATCCCCGGGCGCGCGAAGCGATGGGCCGGGCCGCGCAGATCCACGTTGCACGACTGTGGACCGCGAACGCGATGGCGGATGGGTTCGAGCGCACGGTGCAGACAGCAGGCGACCGCACGCGGTGGGCGAGTTGACCGCCGCCCGCGCGATTCCCGCCTCGCCGCCAGCAACGCTCGCGCATCGCGCCGAGTACTGGGCGCTGCGGGCGATGATGGGCGCCCTCGGCCGCGCTGACTGGCGCATGGCGGGAGAGATCGGCGCTCGGATCGCATCGTTAGGTTACAGCCCGCTCGGCATTCGCCGCAAGGTGGTGGAGCGACAGATCGCCGCGGCGTTCCCGGAACTGGACGGCCGCGCGGTCGCGCGGATCTCGCGCGCCGCCTACGAGAACCTGGGCCGGGTGACCGGCGAGGCCGCGGTGGCGGCTTCGCTTGATGCCGAGCAGGTGATCGGCATGTTCGAGCGGGTTGATGGGTGGGAACTGCTCGAGCAGGCGATGACGGCGGGACGAGGACTGCTGCTGGTCGCCGGTCACCTCGGCAACTGGGAGTTGGGAGGGACCTATGTCGCGGCGCGCGGAGTCCCTGTCGACGCTGTGGTTCGCCGAATGTCCAATCCGCTGTTCGATGCCTACCTGAACGCCAGCCGGCTCAAGCTCGGCATAACGGTGGTCTACGACCACGAAGCTGTCCGGCGCACGCCACGGGCTCTCGCCGCGGGACGCGCCGTCGGCATGCTGTCGGACCAGGGAGGCAAGGGAATCGCGGCTATTCACGTCCCTTTTTTCGGCCGCCCTGCCCGCACACCTCACGGGCCCGCCGTGTTCGCCCTTCGCAACGACGTGCCGCTCGTGTTCATCGTCGCCGTGCGAGAGCCGTCAGGCCGCTACCGCATGAGCCTCGAGCCTGTGGAGATCGAGCGCACCGGCGAGCGGGAACGCGACATCGAGCTACTCGTCCGGCGTTACACCGCGATCCTCGAGCGGTGGATCCGCGCCTATCCGGAGCAGTATTTCTGGCACCACCACCGCTGGAAGCGGCAGCCGCCGGATACGCCGCCAGAACTGCGGGATCCCGTTCTGTCGTGAGGCGCCCGTGCTCGCTCTGATCTGGCGCCGGCTTCGGCACGACCGGCGAGCGATGACCGGAGTGATCGTCGTCGTGCTCCTCGTTTTCGCCGCCGCGTCCGCGCCACTCATCGCCCGGCACGATCCGATCGAGATCGAGCTCGCCAACCAGCTCACCGCTCCATCCGGCGAGCACTGGCTCGGGACCGACAACCTTGGCCGCGACATCTGGGCACGAATCGTATTCGGCGCGCGAATATCGCTCGCCGCCGGGATCATTTCGCAGACCATTGCGGTTCTGCTGGGCGTGACGCTCGGACTCATCGCCGGATTCTACGGCCGCTGGGTCGATGACGTCGTGATGCGGCTCGCCGACATCACCCTCGCGTTTCCGACTCTCCTTCTGCTCATCGCCATGGTCGCCGCGCTGGAGCCATCGATACTGGTCATTTTCGTGGTGATCGGGCTGGTTGGATGGGCGGGGATGGCACGGCTGGTCCGGGGACAGGTCCTTGTCGTTAGGCAGCTCGAGTTCGTCCAGGCTGCCCGGGCGCTCGGGGCGCGGGACCGGCGCGTGCTGCTGCGGCACGTGCTGCCGTCGGTCGTCGCACCGGTCGTAGTCGCCGCCACTCTCGGAATGGCGGGAGCGATCATGGCAGAAGCGTCGCTGTCCTTTCTCGGACTCGGCGTGCAGGCACCGACGCCCAGCTGGGGAGGGATGATCGCCGATGCGCGTGACCTCGGTCAGCTCAGAACCGCGCCGTGGACGTCGATCGTGCCCGGTCTCGCCATCGGCGCGACAGTCCTCGGCTTCAATCTGCTAGGCGATGCGCTGCGCGACGCGCTCGACCCGAGGGCGCTGGCGGCGGCCGGCGAGCCGGCGCCACGCGGCACGGAGGCCCTTGCATGAGCTACGACGTACACGCACTGCGCGCGCGCGAGTTCCCCTGGGCCGAGCGTGGCGAGTCGATCTATCTGAACAACGCTTCGACCGGACCGATGCCGGTTCGGTCAGTCGTGGCGCAGAACGAATTCACCGCCCGTCGCGCCGAACCGTTCCGATTGGCTGACGACGACCAGTTCGCGGTCGTTCGGAAATCGCGCGAACTATGCGCACAGCTCATCAACGCGAGCACCGATGAGATCGCGTTGATGGTGAACACCACATACGGCATCAATCTGGCCGCGCGCGCGCTCCCACTCTGCCAGGGCGATGTGGTGCTCACCTACGATGGGGAGTTTCCGGCCAACATCTACCCCTGGATGGCGCTCGAGCGTCGCGGCGTAAGGCTCGAGCGAATCCCGCTTGTCGGCGGACTTCCCGATGAGGAGGCACTGCATGTGGCGCTCGACCGGCCCGAGGTCAAAGCGGTGACGGTGAGCTGGGTTCAGTTCGCCAGCGGATACCGCACCGACCTGGCGCGGCTGGGACGCGCCTGCCGCGAGCGCGAAATTTTCATGGTGGTCGATGCCATGCAGGGCCTCGGCGACGCGACGCTCGACGTACGCAACACGCCAATCGACATCCTCGCCTGCGGCGGTCAGAAGTGGCTGCTGTCTCCGTGGGGAACGGGATTCTCCTACGTGCGCCAGGAGCTCGTCAGGCAGTTGGAGCCGGAAGCGGTGGGCTGGCTGGCTATGTCTGCCTCCGACGACTTCACCCGCCTGACCGATTACGAGTTTCGCTACCGCGAGGATGCCCGGCGGTTCGAGGTGTTCACGCTGCCTTTCCAGGACTTTGCCGGGATGAATGCCAGCCTGGGACTCCTGCTCGAGCTGGGGCCGGCGGCGGTTGCCGAGCATGTGAACCGGCTCGCCAACCGCCTCACGTCGTGGGCGGCGGACCGGTTCGATGTGCGGCTCGTCACACCATCGGATCCCCTCCATCGCGCCGGAGTGATCGCCATCGCCCCCCGTGATCCTCAGCCGGTATCGGCTCGCCTGACTAAGGCGGGAGTCGTCCATGCGCTGCGCGAGGGAGCTATCCGGCT
>JBPCLX010000345.1:0-5220 GCA_051002815.1 Gemmatimonadaceae bacterium | reverse complement strand
CCCGCGCGCGTGGCGACACCGAGGCTGGCGAGTTGTCTACCGAGGCGTTCGGGACGTTGGCCTCGGAGTTCTTCCGCGAAGCAGGTTGGGGCTCGTTCGAGCTTGCAACTCTGCAGGAGGCCGCGGCTGTCGTCGATTCGACCGACTGGCAGGAAGCCGATCCCGCGATGGCGCTGGCACATCCCGGCTGTCACCTGACGACGGGTATGCTGGCGGGGTTCTTCGCCTGTCTCGGCGATGCTCCCATGGCAGCGATGGAGGTGGAGTGCCGCTCGGCGGGCGCCTCACGCTGCCGTTTTCTCGTTGGCGCGGGCACGGTCCTCACCTATGTGTTCGAGCAGGTCGAACAGGGCATGGGGTACGAGGAAGCAGTGGCGTTGATCGGGAATCGGGAATCGTAGAAAGCGGGAATCGGTAGAAGCGGGAAACGGGAAAAGGGAAATGGGAAACGTGCAGTAGTGCGCATCCGACATTCCCGTTTCCCTTTTCCCTTTTCCCATTTCCCGCTTAACCTTTCTCAGCCTATCCCTACTCCCGCCCCCTCAGCGCCTCCGCATACTCCGGTCGGAGCATCAGTTCGCCGTTGACGAGGATCTCGCGGTCCCACGGCAGGATGATCGTGCTCTCGGTTTCCATTCCGGAGAAGTCCGGCTCGAACGAGCCGGTGCGAAATCCTACGGCGGTACGCACGTCGGCGGCGCCCGCGTTCACGAGCGCCGCAATCGCAAGGCGCATCGTGTCACCGCTGTCGCATGTCTCGTCGACGAGCAGAACGCGCGTATCGCGCACCTGCGGAGGTGCGGAACCCAGCACCGCCGGCGTCTGACGCACGTGCGCGCCGCCATCCCGGCGACTGATCAGAATGGAGTAGAAATCCTTGTCGAGAATCGCGGCTATCGTCGCTCCAGGAATGACGCCCGCAGTTGCAATCCCGATTACGACCTCGGGATCGTAAGCACGTGCCACCTTGAGCGCGAGCGCTCGCGACAGCTCGCCGAACAGCGGCCAGTCGACCTCGAAAACATCGCGCGACCGATCGATAATCTCCTGGCGTGGTGACACGATTCCTCCTCTGCGGTTGCCGCGCGCGCCAAGGCGCGCCTCAGGATGGCAAGCTACCCCCGAAGAAACCTGAGCGAAAGCGCGGTTGCTGGAGCGAAGGACGATCGGTAAGTTTGCCCCGCGTGGGTGGCCCGTTCACGGCGCGATGCGCCGCACGCGGCACCGAGCAAACCTCCCGTTTCCGCCGAGCCGCATGTCGTGGTGGCGCCGCCTCATTGGGCAAAATTCCACCGTTCCGTCAAAGACGAAGCGCCTCGACTACCTCGCCGAGGCTCTCAATCTCGAGCGGCAGGGTGATTTCGACGGCGCGATTACGTCCTACCGTCTCGCCCTGCGCGATCGGCCGAACGATCCGCGCATTCTCCAGAACATGGCGATTGCGTACTCCCGGCTCGGGCGGCTGGATGATGCAGTGCGCTCGTACAATCGCGCCCTGACGTTCGACCCGGCGCTTTCCGGCGCGCACTACGGGCTCGCGTTTCTCCTGCTCAAGCGCGGTGACGATGAAGGAGCGAAGCAGCATCTCACCGCTTTTCTGCAGCAGCCACCCGCTGGCGACGAGTCGGAGCGGTGGATCGCGCACGCGCGCCAGACGCTCGCCAACCTGACGTCGCCACGGGACGCAGGCGCCACTCACTCGGAACGGGACTGACCGTGGGGCAAGTGCTCGCGGTCGTCAGCCAGAAGGGAGGAGTGGGAAAGACGACGACCGCGGTGAACCTCGCCGCATCGTTTGCCCGGCGCGGTCTCAAGACACTCCTCGTCGACGTGGACCCGCAAGGGGCGATTCGTTATGGGATCGGCTTGCGAACCAGCCAGCCGGCGGTGGGAATCTCGGATTTTCTGAGCGGAGAGCGGGCCCTTCGCGAGGTCATCCTCCCCACGGCGCTCCCATGGCTTCGCGTGATCCTCGCCGGCACCGTAAGCAACCAGGCGACGCAAACCACCTATCACGAGCTGATCGCTCAAACGAATCTGCTGGGCGACCTGCTGTCGACGGCGCGCGAGCGGTGCCACGTCGTAGTCGTGGATACGCCGCCCGGTCTCGGCGACGTGGTGCACCGGGTACTCGAAGGCAGCCAGCATGTGGTGGTGCCCCTCCAGGCGGAGCCGCTGGCCCTTCAAACCACCCCGCAAATCCTCAGGGCAATTCAGGAGATCACCGCCCGCAACGCCGAGCTCACTCTCGACGGATTGATTCTCACGATGTTCGACGAGGGGAATCCTTCCTGTTTGCGAGTCGCCGAATACGTACGGCAGCACATGCCGCGGTCGCTGGTCTTCGACACGGTGATTCCGCGAGCGACGGCTCTTGCCGAGGCGTTCAGCGCGGGCCAACCGCTGGTGCTGCGCGACCCGGCCAATCCGGCGTCCCGTGCCTACATTGCTTTGGCAGAGGAGCTGATGGAGCGAATGAGATGAAGCGAGGGGCGAGGGGCGAGGGGCGAGGGACGAGGGGTGAGGGGCGTCGCGGAGCAGGATCACTGCTTATCGCGTGTCTGGCGATGGTACTCCCGCTCGCGGGCTGCACCGAGATCGGCAGCGATCCGCAGGCGGCTGTGGCGATCGAGCTGGACTCGCTGCCGGTACCATCGGTGGTGGTCGGCGACACGCTCCGCGACTCGACAGGCGCGCCGATCGTGCTCGAGGCGCGTGCTCTCAACGTGAACAACGAGGTGATCAGCGGTGCGCCGCTGCGATTTCTGGCGCTCGACACCGGCGTCGTGGCGGTCGACAGCGTAACCGGCATCATCGTCGGCAAGCGCGTGGGTCAGGCACCGATAATTGCGAGCATTCAGGGGCTGCAATCGGAACGCATCACAATCCGGGTCACCCTGCGGCCGGACACCATTCGCGGCCTCGACAGCCTGCAGCGGACGATGCAGTTTTCGCTCATCAGCACGGTTGCGGCATCGAGCGGGCCGCTGCGCGTGTTCGTGGGACACGACACGATCATTGCCGGCGTCGATACGGCCGTCGCGGTGGCGAACTACCTCGTCAGGTATCGCATTGTGTTCCCCACCGATGACACGGTGTCCGAGACCGATACCACGCGCGTCGTGCTAGCGAACGACCAGGGCAACCCATCTGTCGTGGATACCACTGACATATCGGGAATCGCCAGCCGTATCGTCCGCATTTCTACCGCGGTGTCCCAGATTCCGGATTCGGTTATAGTCGACGCACATGTCTCGTATCCCGGCACTACCCCGATCGCCGGCTCGCCTGTTCGCTTCGTCATTCGAATTCTGCGAGTGAACTGATCCGGCGCCCCTTCGCGGAGGAGTCATGACGGCCAGCACCACCGCTCTCGAACACGCCAGCGCCAGTGGCGGGCCGCGACCCGGCAAGCCGGGTACGCTCTCCGAGCTCTTCTTCGAGGCGCTGCGCAAGTACGACAAACCCGCGGCCATGATGTACAAGGCGGGTGACGAGTGGCGCTCGATCTCGCACCGCGTCTTCGGCGAGCGGGTACGGCACACGGTGTTCGGCCTGCAGGCGCTGGGTGTGAAGCGCGGCGCGCGCGTCGCGATCCTGGGCGAGAACCGCCCGGAATGGGCGATCACCGACTTCGCATGCCTGACGATGGGAGCGGTGGACGTGCCCATTTATCCAACCCTTCCCGCCGACAAGATCGCCTACATCCTGCGCGATTCGGAATCGGAGGTGCTATTCGTCTCGTCGGCCGAGCAGGCTGCCAAGATCGTCGAGATTCGAGGGGAAATTCCCACCGTGAAGTGTGTCGTGAGCTTCGACGTGCCGATCCCCGCCGGAGCCGACCGTTCGCTCGCCGACCTCGAGGCAGCGGGCCGGGAGCACGAGACCGCCGAGCGCACCGCGCGCTACGAAGCGGAGGCGGCGCAGACAGCACCTGGTGATCTGGCGACGATAATCTACACCTCCGGCACGACCGGTGAGCCGAAGGGCACCATGCTGAGCCACGACAACCTGTTCTCCAACGTACAGGCGGCGAGCACGTACGTGCCTATCGGCGCGGACGACATCTCGCTCAGCTTTCTACCGCTTTCGCACTCGTTCGAGCGCATGGCCGGCCACTATCTCATGTACGCGAACGGGGTGACGGTGGCGTTCGCCGAGTCGATGGATCTGCTGGTGAAGAACTTCTCCGAGATCCGTCCGACGATCATGACCGCGGTGCCTCGGGTGTATGAAAAGATCTACGCGCGTGTACTGGAGAACGCGCTGGCCGGGAGCGCGATCAAGAAGCGGATCTTTTTCTGGGCCCGTGATGTCGGCGACCGCGTTGCCGACATCACGCTCGCCGGTGACACTCCCGGTACGGCGTTAGGTCTGCAGGCAAAGGTCGCCGACCGGCTGGTGTTCAGCAAGCTGCGGGCGCGAGTGGGCGGAAGGCTGCGCCTGTTCGTTTCCGGCGGGGCGCCGCTGGCTCCCGAGATCAACAAATTCTTCTACACCGCAGGCCTGACGATACTCGAAGGCTACGGGCTTACGGAAACGTCCCCGGTCATCTCGGTCAATACGCTAGAGCACTTCCGGATCGGCACCGTCGGCCGGCCGCTGCCGGGGGTCGAGGTGCGCATCGCACCGGATGGCGAGATTCTCACGCGTGGTCCGCACGTAATGCAGGGATACTACAACAAGCCCGAAGCCACCGCCGAGGTGATCGATGAGGAGCAGTGGTTCCACACCGGCGACATCGGCCAGCTCGAGGATGGGTTTCTGCGGATCACCGACCGCAAGAAGGACATCATCGTAACTGCCGGCGGAAAGAACATCGCCCCGCAGCCTATCGAGAATGCCGTGAAGAGCAGCAAGTACGTCACACAGGCGGTAATGATCGGCGACCGGCGCCGCTTTCCGATCGTGCTGGTGGTGCCTAACTTCGAGCAGCTGGAACGGTGGGCCAGGATCAAGAATCTCATCTGGACCGACAGGCGCCAGCTGCTGACGCTGGACACTACCCGTGCGAAAATGGACAAGGAGGTCTTTGGGACCCTGCAGCATCTCGCGCGGTACGAGATGCCGAAGAAGGTCGTGCTTCTCGAGCATGATTTCTCGATAGAAACCGGCGAGCTCACTCCCAAATTGAGCGTCAAGAGGCGGGTCGTCGATGAGCGGTACAAGAAGCTCATCGACGCGCAGTACGCGGAGGACTCCCGGGAATAGCTGGCAAAC
>JBPCLX010000344.1:0-5395 GCA_051002815.1 Gemmatimonadaceae bacterium | reverse complement strand
TTGGGCGCGACGTGCTCGTAACCGCGCTGATGATGCGCCCCATCTGGCGCAACGAGATGTCGGAATTCGCCATTGCCAGCGTGCTCCGAAAGCTCTCGCCGACGGGACAGGTGAGCCATGAAGAGGCGATGGGGGGGCAGGCCGTTCGCGAAGCAGCAGCCGAGTATGCCGGACTGATAGATGAGCATTTCGCCGCCGTCAGTCGCGACAGCGCAGTCGCGGCGGACTCGCTGCTAGCCGCGGCCCGTAGCGTACTCGGCGAGCTCCGGAGGGTGCGCGAGAACTATCACATGATTGACGATGAGTTCCAGCTCCCGGTGCTGGTGGCGCGTTGGCTCGCCGATCCCGCAGTTACCGCCGAGCGCAAGCGCGCGTTCCTCCTTGACTCTGCCGACAGTGGCGAGCCCCGCCTGACGCTCCTTTTGCGGGAACTCGCGCTCGTCTCGAATCTGACCGCCGCTTATGCCAGCGATCCGGTCGTATCCAATCTCGTTTCGTTTCCACCACGCGATTCGGGGTGGGCCTCCACGAGCTGGCGCGACAGCAACGCCGGCTACGCGGGTGGCCGGTACGCAATGGACGTGAACGCAATCTGGGTGCCGCACGCGCTGGAGTCGCTCGGCAGAATAATGGGCGTGCTACGCTCGCTGGGTTTTTCCATGGATTCACTCGCCCGCGCGATGCCCAACGAGATGGCTGGCACGACTCTCGGAGCCTATGCGCGGGACTCGCTCGCCCTCCAGCGTGCCATCGATACATGGAGCTCTGCCTCTCGACATTTCCAGGTCGTGCTCGGCCCAACAGAGGTGCGAACCAGAATCGCAGCGCGGCTCGCCGCCATGCCTGGCGAGGAGCGTGAATACTGGACGAGCGTCGCGGACTTGGCTGGCGTGACGCCGGACTCGCTTGCCTTCATGGATGTCGCCCTGGACGGTGATGGACGGCCGATCGGTGTCGCCAACACTGATGCCGCAACTCGGCTGTTCCTCGCCGTAAATCGTGAGGCGCGCGGTAGCGGCCAGTCGGGCGTGGATGAGCTGATGCGTGACGTACGACTCTTCGTGCGACCCTATCCGATTGGACTATTCATTGAACGGGTGGGTCCGGTTGTGGCCAATGACGCATACGCGCCGCCGCGTGTTTGGCGTGCTTTCGAGGCCGACCCGTATCACGGTCCGCGAGTCGTCTGGGGTCGCGACGTCAACCTGTTTCTGCTAGGGGTCGCCGGTCGGATCGCAGCCTCCGGCCAGGGCGCAGTGGGGGCGGCCCAACAGCGCGAGTTGCGCGCCGCATTGCAGCAGGTTCTGACGGCTGTGGAAGCATCGGGTTTTCAGAGCGAGCTCTGGAGCTATGAAATCGACGGCGGCAGGCCGGTTCCCGTACGATATGGAACGAGCTCCGAGGTGCAGCTGTGGAGCACCACTGATCTCGCGGTGCAGTTCGCCCTGTCGAGACTCATGCGTTAAAACGAGGGCGGTTCATCTGCTGCTCGTACCTGAGCAGAAGCACTAAGAGCATACCGCTCAGCGGGGATCCTCATAACGCCACAGGCAGCACGCCCGGGTTGGCCGTCTTTGCGACTGACGAAATACAGGTCGTCAGTCTAGGCGCATCAGATAGGCGTCGATCATCTACCAGGGATCAGGCGCCAGGGTCGCGAGGCGGAGCGATTGCCCGTTCCGGAGTCGCTCCGCGTGCTGTTCGCCGACAACTTCCAGCCCGCCGTCCTGCCCTTGTTCTGCTCATCCAGCCATACCTTGAGTGGCGCGAAATACTCGACCAGCGCATTTGCATCCATCTGCCGCGTTCCCGTCAACTGGAACAGCGCCTCCGGCCACGGCTTGGATGCACCCAGCTGCAACATCGCGTCGAGTTTGGCTCCAGCTGCCTCGCTACCAAAGAACGAGCACCGGTGCAGCGGGCCGGTATGACCCGACTCCTCGCATAACGCGCGATAGAACTGAAACTCCAGCATTCGGGCGAGGAAGTAGCGCGTATATGGCGTGTTCGCCGGAACGTGGAACTTCGCACCGGGATCGAAATCGTCCGGACCTCGAGCAACAGGCGCTGCCACCCCCTGATAACGGTTCCGCAGCTCCCACCATGCGCTGTTGTAGTCCGCCGGTGCTACCTCGCCCGAGAACACCTTCCACCGCCACTGGTCTATCAACAAACCGAACGGAAGGAATGCCACCCTGTCGAGTGCCTGTCTAAGAAGGAGCAGCGTATCGTTCGACGTCGGGATTTCGTCAAGCAGCCCGACCTGCTGTAGGTAGCGAGGCGTGATCGACAGAGCTATCGCGTCTCCGATCGCTTCGTGGAACCCGTCGTTCGCGCCGTTCTTGAACAGGAACGGCTGGTCCTTGTACGCACGCTGATAGAAGTTGTGCCCGAGCTCGTGATGCACGGTCACGAAGTCGGTGGCAGTAACCTCCGTGCACATCTTGATGCGGAGATCTTCCTCGTTGTCGATGTCCCACGCGCTCGCATGACAAACCACCTCGCGATCGCGCGGCTTGACGATCATCGATCTCTCCCAGAAGGTTGCCGGGAGCGAGTCGAAGCCGAGCGAGGTGAAAAATCCTTCACCGTATCGCACCATCCCCACCTGATCGGTGTTCTTCTTCTTCAGCAGCTCCGTGATGTCGTATCCGGTGCTCGCCGCTCCCGGTGCCACCAGGTCGTAGATGTTAGACCAGGACTGCGCCCACATGTTGCCCGTCAGGTGCGCGGGAATCATCCCGTCGGCTGGAACGAGTTCGGTGCCGTATTTCTCGCCGAGCCTTGTTCGTACGTAGGTATGCAGCGACAGGTATAGAGGCTTCACCTGCTCCCATAGCCGGTCGACTTCCCTGGCGAAATCATCGGGCTGCATGTCGTAGTTCGACCGCCACATCGCGCCGGCGTCGGGGAAGCCGAGCTGGCGTGCTCCCTCGTTGGACAGCTCGACGAATCGCACATAACGATCCTTCATGGGAGGTGCGATCCTTCGCCATCCCTCCCAGACGTCCAGCAGCTCCCCCGGGTCGCGGCTCTCGGCCATGATGCGGCTCAGTTCGTTGATCTGCAGGCATTCTTCGGCGCCGGCCTGACCCTTTGCCGGCCGGCAGTACGTGCCCTTTCCATAGTCCGCCTCGAGCCCCACGCTGATCTTCGTCAGCTCCTCGGCCTTCGCCGGATCGGCGGGAGGAGGGGCGGCGAGCGAAAGCTTCAGCAGTTCGAGCTTGCGTCGGAGGTCGGGAGAAAGGTCGAGCCCGGCGAATCTCGTGGCTTCGGTGGCCAGACGCTGGACGGCGATGGAGAAATTTTTCTGCGCCTCCGCGGATAGCGCTTCCGTGTCGTTGGTGATGTAGGTGGCCGCTACCCATCCGGCCTGGGCGGCCGTGAGGGAAAGGCCGGCAAGCTCGGTTTCCGCGGCGCTCATGAACGATTGCGCGTCGGCGGCGGTCGGTGTGCCGGTGCGGCGGGCGTCAGGCACCTGTGCGAGCGCCGGACTCACCCACAGGAGGAGCAGGAATGCGATCTGAATAATCTGCTTCACGTGTCTCTCGCTGAGTGATCGACTCTGATCATATCCTCGAGAGCGGAGCGGTGCAAAGGCAAGGGATGGAGGTGCGTCCTGCACCTCTGTTTGGGCGCGCGCGGCCTCTCTCCCGCGACCGGCGACGGATCGGACGTCGCGTTCCGCTCTTTCGGCGGTTTGGCGGAGCGCGGAAACTAGATCGCGGCGGTGACGTCCCGGGCAATCGCGAGCAGCGCCCAGTATGGGGGCGGGTACCCATGCTCGTTCTGCCACACGCTCGATCGCGCCGCAACCTCCGCGGCAATGTACCGCTGTCGAGCGGAGAAGGCCTGGTTCCGGAGCGCCGACCGCGCCGACATCCCTTCGGGAATCGGCCCCACTCCTCCGAACAGGTTCATTATGGAGCTATACGCCTTGGCGAGGCGAGCGGGAGGCAGACGATACCAATCGTAATGCAGCGCGTCACCGCGTTCCGCCCCTTCGAGCATTGCATCGATGACCGCGTTGTCCACGTGGTCGGAGGCGAGCGACGCGGGGTCCCGCCATTCGGCCACCACCACGAGCTGGGGATCGTACTCCAGGTCCGACGGCTCCTGGGTTTCGAAATGCCTTACGCCGAACGACGACAACCAGCGTCGAAGTCCGGGCGCCGAGATGGTCGAGAGGCCGGTCCAGAGCTGGAGGCCGCGCTCCCGGTACACGGACGAGGCGACCTCGGAGCAGAACAGCCGCGAGGGATCTCCATAGTCCATTGTGAAGTCGTATGGAATGCGCTCGGCGCGGGCGCGGGCGAGCATTTGCGAAGCCGCGCGGTGCGGCAGCATCGGATCGGACACGATCTCGGGTAGATCGGCGCGCGGACGCAGGATGAGAATGCGGCGCTTCTTGTCGCTCAGGTATTCCTCGCCGGAGGAAACGGCTACGCCGCGCTCGATGTGCGCTTCGATGACCGAGATGAAGCCTGACGCGGAGTCCACGTGCACCAGTGCGACGTGCGAAAAGTTGCCCGGATAATCGCTACCGCGTGAGATGAGCGCTGACGTGGGGTATCCTCCGCGCGACACGAGGATGTCGCCCGAATGGATGGTGATGCCTTCAATCGCCGCGGCCGGAGTCAAGGATTGCGCACCGGTGCCGGCAAGAACGTCAGGAACGCGAGCCGGGTGATGAAGCATTGCTTCCTCGAGCGCAGCCCGGCTCCCGTACAACGATTGGTAGATGCGAGTCCTCGCCGTGGCGGTGGTCATGTCCCACCGGCGGGACTGTTCCTTGATCGACTCGCGCAAGGCGGTCTGAACGCGGGCGTAGTCAGGCAGGCGGGCGGGGCAGGCGGCCACCATCGGCGCAATGCCGAAGAAGCGGTTTTCGAGCGAGTCCAGCATCAGGGCATCGGGGCCCACCCGGCTCACACCCAGTTGCACTATGCCGGCCTCGAGCGCGGTCATCTCGCGCATCAGCGGAGCTTCGGTCTCCGAACAATCAGTGCGCTCGCTGGCTTCGAAGCGGGCTTGCAATTCATTCCAATACGCGTCGCGGTTCCATGCAAAGCTCCGCGCCCCACGTGGCGCCGCCGCGACCGGCGCCTCGGGACCGGGCACGGCCAGCAGGAGACCCAGCAGGGTTGCGACACCGGCGGCGGCTACGAGTTTTCTACTTCCGCCAAATGAGTTCATGCGTGGGACATGCGGCCGGAAATGCGGTGAAACGACGGGGGGTTCACGTAGTCAGGTCACTCAGTAGGACGATTGTCCTTCCAAACATTCACGCTGGGGCTCGCCACTCTCGCAGGAGTGTTCCAGCCTGAATAGCGCACGAGCTTCAAGTTGCTTTTTTTCTCCTGCTGGAATTTCCGCCCAAGGGTTTACATATCGC
>JBPCLX010000343.1:0-3651 GCA_051002815.1 Gemmatimonadaceae bacterium | reverse complement strand
CATAAAGCGGCGCCGACAACATGATGGCGTGGCCGGCAAGCACGTTCGCCCTTGCCCCCGCGGAGAGGGTCACCTGTGCCACACCGGGCTCGGCCGCGCTAAGTGCTGGAAACAGTTGCAGTTGGTCGCGTTCGGCGCGCCGTCGCCGATCTATCGAAATGGATGATAACATCGAAACATGGCCGTCCACGAACTCCCCTGCCGACGCGTCGAAGTAGGCTCCTGCACTCTCGAGTCTGGTGTGGCGAAGGCGGGCGAGCGAGGTCCGGAGCTGTTCATAGGTTCGTCCGTCGACCCTGCGCCCCATGGAGCGAAGAAAGGCGTGCAGGGTGAAGCGCAGCACCCCGTCAGAAGGGCACCCTGACTCGGTAAACCTGTGCCAGAGCTCGACATACACGTCCTGGTCGAATGTGCCGGGTAGTCGATCTCCGGGATTGGGAATCACACGCCAGCGCCGTCCTTCGGAAGGAGTGAACGAGATGCACGCATCATCGGACGCCGAATCGCTCAGCCGGAACACCGGCAGCGTCTCAAGCGCACGGTCCAGGAGAATAGTTCGAGCGGGTGGCCTCCGTCGCGCCGCGAGCACCATTGGGCAATAGTGGCGTAGCCGGGGGGAGGCAGCAAGGAGGGAGTGGGGTTTACGGTCCGATGCCTTTACCACGGGTGTCACCGGGTGCTACACTCTCGAGTCTCCGGCCTGTGACCGCAGCGCTCCTCACATTCAGCAAAATGTCGTCAATCCCACGGTTCGTGGCTGCACTGCTCGGGCTCGGCGGACTCTGCTTTGTGGGAGCGCGTGGAGTGGCTGGGCTACCCGGATGGGGATCGCTACTCGAGCCGGTCGGTGGCGTGTGGGCGGTGGCCAATCAGGCCGAACTTCCGGACTCGGCGTCGGCGTCGGTGCCCGGGCTCCGCGGGCCGGTGAGGGTCATCTACGATGATCGGGACGTGCCTCACATTTTTGCGGGGAGCGAAGCCGACGCCTATCGAGCGCTCGGATACGTGGTCGCCCGTGACCGTCTGTTCCAGCTCGAGCTGCAAACGCGCGCGGCGGCAGGCACTCGCACCGAGCTTCTCGGTCTGCTGGCGCTAGGCGCTGAGCAGGAAACTCGCGAGCTCGGCCTTCCAGAAGCAGCCGCACGCAAATGGGCGGCCGTGGACACGGAATCGGAGGCGCATCAGATGGTTGTCGCCTACTCCGAAGGCGTGAACGCCTATCGGGAGAGCCTATCGCCGGACCAGTACCCGATGGAATATCGAATCCTGGGGGCAGCGCCCTTGCGATGGGAGCCCATCAACTCGGTGCACCTGTTCAACCGAATGGGCTACATTCTAGCGCTCAGCAGTACCGAGCTGCGAAGAACGCGTGCCGCCGGCCGTGTCGGCGCTGCAGCGGCGGCCGCACTGTATCCATCGGAGAGCCCCATCCAGGAGCCGATCCAACCTAACGGTGAATCGGCGCCCAGAATGCTGCTGCCGCCGTTGCCGCCTCCCGGTGCGCCGGATTCCTCGGCGCGGCTTGCCGCCACGGTGATTCCGCCCGTCCGCACCCTGTCGGGCATCGAAACCGAGCCCCCTGGCGACGCGTTAGGAAGCAACAACTGGGCGGTTTCTCCTCGTCGAACCGCCGCTGGCCACGCTCTGCTCGCCGGCGACCCGCACCTCGAGTTGTCGCTGCCATCCATCTGGTACGAGGCGCACCTCGTAGTGCCGGGCCGTCTCGATGTCTATGGCGTCACGATTCCCGGTGCGCCGGCGATCGTGATCGGGTTCAACCGCGATGTGGCGTGGACGTTCACCAATACCGACGCCGATGTCCTGGACTACTGGGTGGAGACGGTAAACGATCCGTCGGCGCCGACGGAGTATCGGATCGATGGCGAGTCACGCCCCCTGTCGATCCGGATCGAGTCGTACCGTGACCGCGATGGCGAGGTGCTGGCGACCGACACCCTGCGATCGACACATCGCGGTCCTCTGCGCAGTATCGACGGCCGCTGGCTCTCGATGCGATGGACGGTGCTCGAGCCGGTGGTCGAAACAGAGCGCTTCCTCGCGGCGGCGCGGACCTGGACGGTAGCCGGGTGGATGGATGCGATGGCTGCCTATCGAGCACCCGCGCAGAACATGCTGGTGGCCGACCGTGCCGGAAACATCGGCATTAGATCGACGGGATGGTTTCCGCTGCGCCCTGACAACGGCAGCGGCGCCGTGCCGCACGACGGAACGAGCTCGTTGTCCGACTGGACGGGGTACTGGCGGACCGATGCCTACCCTCAGTCGGTGAATCCGCAGCAGGGGTTTCTCGCCTCGGCCAATCAGCAGCCGCTCGATCCTGCGACGAACAGCCGCTACCTCGGAGCCGACTGGTACGCTCCGTGGCGTGCAATGCGCATCAACGCCCTTCTGCGCGCCGATTCGGCGGTCACGCCTGACGACATGGCCCGCTTCCAGACGGACCCGGGAAGTCCCCGGGCGGATGCGTTCGTACCTCTGCTGCTCGAGAGTATCGTTGGCTCCACATCCGATTCGGTCAGGCGGGCGGCGACGCTGCTTGCCGAGTGGCCGCGGACGTACGAGCAGGATGATGAACGGGCGATCCTGTTCGAATACGCAATGCAGGAGCTGGCCCGGCGTACCTGGGATGAACTGACCGGTGACGGCGAGGGTTCACTTCGCGGTGGGATGCCCGGAGACATGGCGCTGCTCAGGGTACTTCGCGATTCGACCAGCCCCTGGTGGGATCTCCGCGACACGCCCGCGATCGAAGGTCGTGCTGAGATCGTGTCAGCAAGCCTGACGGCGGCGCTCGGGCGGGCTGTGCACGAGCACGGCGAGCCGGATGCAGGGGGATGGCGCTGGAGTGGGATACGGAATGCCAACATCCTGCACATGCTGCAGATACCGGCGTGGTCGGCGCTCGCGGTACCTGTGCAGGGCGGTCCGTCCACACTCAGCCCGCTGTCAGGCTCCGGGGGCTTTGGACCGAGTTGGCGCATGGTGGTCGAGCTTGGGCCGCAAGTAAAGGCATGGGGGATATACCCTGGTGGTCAGTCAGGCAACCCGGTGAGCAGCAGATACCAGGACAGGGTCGAGCGATGGAGCGCAGGCACTCTTGATACCCTTCGCATACCGTCGGCGCCGGAGGCTCTCACCACGGCGCAGGTTCGCTCCCGCCTCACGCTTGTTCCGCTGACGCCATGAGCACGCCGGTTCGCATTCTGTCGCTGGTGATAGTGCTGGCGCTCGCGACGTGGGCAGTCGGCTGGACGGGTGTGCCGCTGATCGCATTTCTGTGGGGCGCCTGGCGGCGGGAGGAGCGGCGAGCGCCTGTTGAAGCGGGTATTGCTGCTTCGGCGGCTTGGGCTGGCCTGCTGGTCCTTGCCGCGTTCCGCGCTCCCGTTTTGATGGTAGCCGAGCGAATGGGCGGCCTGGCGGGTGTGCCTGGCGCGGCGATCGTGCTGGTGACGCTCGCCTTTTCATTCGGCTTGGCGTGGAGCGCGGCGGAAGTGGGGCGCGGATTAATGCTGGTCGCGGTTCGCCAGCGTACGGCGGATTAGCTGCGAGGGCAATCGATCGGACGCGGTTCGGCGCAAATCGTTGCCTTCGAGAATCCCCCGCGGATAGGGATTGCACCAGGTTGTCCGA
>JBPCLX010000342.1:0-5498 GCA_051002815.1 Gemmatimonadaceae bacterium | reverse complement strand
CAGGAGCAGCTCTACGAAAAGGCCGTCACCGGACTGATGGACGAGCTGGGCGACCCGAACTCGGCCTATCTTTCGGCTGCCCGCCTTACGAGGCTGGACGAGAGCACGTCGGGAAATTATGCGGGCTTGGGGATCCAGATCGACTCGCGGGAGCGCTGGATCACTATCATCGCGCCGCTGCCGGGCACGCCTGGCGAGCGTGCCGGCCTCGAGACGGGCGACCGCATAATTGCCATCGACGGCGAGCCGACGGCGGGAATGCAGCCTGACGAGGCGCGGCGGGCCCTGCGCGGGGAGCCGGGGTCGCGCGTCGCACTGACCATCGACCGTCCTGGCGTGTCCGATCCGCTGGTGTTCCGCATTACGCGCGCGGTGATTCACGCGCCGTCCGTGCGGCGCGCGTCGATGCTGCGCCCAGGGGTGGGGTACGTGGATGTCAACGTCTTCAGCGAATCGACCACAGTCGAGCTCGAAGCGGCGGTAGACGATCTGCGGCGGCAGGGGATGGAGTCGATGATCCTCGATCTGCGCGGAAACCCCGGCGGGTTGCTGGAGCAGGGGATTGCCGTGGCCGATCTCTTTCTCGATCGCGGCGACACGATCGTCGCCACGCTGGGCCGCACGCCGTCGGCCACCGAGACATACATCGACCGCACGGCCCAGAAATGGCCCTCGCTGCGCATGCTCGTTCTGGTGGATCGGGGATCGGCCAGCGCATCCGAGATCGTCGCCGGGGCGCTGCAGGATCACGATCGGGCGCTGCTCGTCGGTGAGACCTCGTACGGCAAGGGCAGTGCGCAGTCGGTATATCGCCTGCCTAACGGCAGCGCCGTAAAGATCACGACCGCGCGATGGTACACGCCGTCGGGGCGCAGCATTCAGGGGCCGACCATCGAGCCTGACGAGCAGCTGGCGTTCGCCGACGAGGACGAGCCGGCCATTCGAGCGGAGCCGGAGCGATTTCGAACGGACGGCGGCCGCACGGTGCTTGGCGGCGGCGGAATCGTACCCGACGTGAATGCGAAGGGGCCGGAGGCCGACAGCGCGGCGATACGCGTTCAGCAGGCGCTGGGCGCGGACGTCCCCCGATTTCGCGATGCCATCATCGAGTTCGCGCTGGACATCAAGGAGCGCGGGACCGTGCGCAGCCGGGATTTCGTCGTGACGAATGCGATGCTCGATGAGCTCCGCAGCCGGCTGAGCGCGGACAGCATCATGATTCCGCGTGAGGCGTGGAACGCCGGAACGCCGGTCGTCTCGCGGCTCCTTGGCGAGGAGATCGCGCGCTACGTGTTCGGCCCGCAGGCCGAGTTCGTACGTCGTGCCGATCACGATCCCGTGCTGGCGCGTGCTCTCGAGCTGGCCGCCGAAGCCGGGAGCACCGCCGACTTGCTCGCTCGCGCCGACGCCATCGACCATACCGCACCTCGGCCGGATCTGCGGTGACACTGCCGCGGCTGTTCGTGCTCGGCGCCGGACGTGCCGGGCGCGGGCTTGCCGCGGCTCTGAGCACCGCAGGCGTGCCTGTCGCTCTGCACGGGCGACGCGCCGAGCCTGCCGCCAATCCGGCGATTACCGCGGGTCCTGTTGCTCCGATGCTCGTCAACGTCGATGTCACGCTCATTGCCGTGCGTGATTCGCAGCTGGACGGCGCCGTTCAGGAGTTGCTGGCAGCCTCTCCCCCCGAGCGGCTCGTCATTCTGCAGGCGAGCGGCGGCATCGAGCCGGGCGCCTATCGAGAAGCACGTGCGCGCGGGCATCCATGCGGAACGTTCCACCCGCTTCTCCCGCTGGCGGATGAGCACGAAGCCGCTCGCCTGTTCAGGGGCGCCTGGGTGGGCATTGATGGCGACGCTGCAGCGCGAGCCTGCTCCGAGCGTCTGGCCGTTGCGTTGGGAGCTCAGACTCTCGAGATCCCGGCAAATCGAGCCCTCTACCATGCCGGCGCAGTGCTCGCGTCGAACTTTCTGGGGGTGCTGAGCGCCCTCGCGGCAGAGGCGATGCACGAGGCGGGCGTTGACTCGGACGCGGCGCGCGCGGCTACTCACACGTTGACGATGGCGGCGGCGGAGAATCTGCGAACCGGCGATCCGGGGGGGGTGATAACGGGTCCGATCGCACGTGGCGACGTGGCGACGGTGCGCGCCCATCTCGAGGCGCTTTCACCGCATCCTGGCCTGAGTGAGGTGTATAGGGCGCTGTCGCGGCACGCGATCGCGCTTGCGCCAGGTCATGGACTACCTGACGACGCACTGGGAGAGATCGAGCGGCTGTTGCGGAGTGCAAGCCAGACGGTCAGCGAGATATCTGATGAGCTTTGAGAAGTGAGCTTGGTGTGTGGCTCACCTCGCATGTCAGCTTCTCGGACCAACGTGGATATGATGCACGAAGGGCGAGGGTTTAGCCTCGCCCCTCGCCATTGGCGCGTCCAGGACCTATCCCTCCACCACCCGCACCCCCTTCGGCACCACGAACTCGAACGCCGAACCCGACAGCTTCGGATTCACCGTCAGCTTGTCGATGATCACCCGCCGCACCAGCCCGCTCGGCTCCGTGATCTCGAACTGCCTGATCAGCCCATCCTTCCCATCCACCCACACCGTCGCCTTCGTAAACGGCAGCGAAGCATCCCGAGCCGTTAGGTGCAGCACGGACGTCTGACGGCCATTCACCGTCGCCGCCCCGGCGTCGTGGATCGTGTACTTCTCCCGCGGCGCCTCGAGGAAGATCGCCGTCACGTCAGGCACCCCCGCCGAGTTCGCCCCTACCTTCTGCTTGATCACCTGCCCAGGCGCCATGCTCGGCACGTAGATCCACAGGTGCGTGCCGTCGGACACTATCCGATCGCCGGCAGGATCCGTGAATCGGATCGACATCTTGTTCGGCCGGTCCTGAACCATCTCCCCCTTCGCCTCCACAGTGCGGCCCAGCAGAGGGTTCGTGATCCGCTGCGTGAACGTCGCTTCGACGGTATTCACACTCTTGTACGCCCGAATCGCCCTGTCGAGCACGGCTTGCCCCGTGGACTCCTGCGCCCCGAGCGGTGCACTAACCGCGAGCGCCAAACCAGCAATGGTGATCCATCTCACGTTCATCCCTCCCCAAAAATGCCGAACGCGGGCGTAAAGCCCGCGCTGTAACTCTATATCCCGCTGAATACTTGATTCGGATCGTCTGGATTCCCGCTTTCGCGGGAATGGCGGCTATTTGATTCCCGATTCCCGAAAGCGTTTCCCCTTTCCCGTTTCCCCTTTCCCGCTGTTTTCGCACCTCGCAATTCGCACTTCTTCCTACCCCACCTCGACAGCTGCCGTTCCGGGCGCCGGCGTCAGCGTCCGCCCGATCGCGTGCGCAATCGCCCTAACCTCTCCCATCAATTGCGAGAACTGTTCCGGATACAACGATTGCGCCCCGTCAGATTTGGCCCGCTCGGGATTGGGATGCACTTCGATCATGATTGCATCCGCCCCGGCCGCGACCGCCGCGCGCGCCATCGGGATCACCCTGTCGCGCGCACCGGTGCCATGGCTCGGGTCCGCGACAATCGGCAGATGCGAAAGCCGGTGTACCAGCGGGATCGCCGTCAGGTCGAACATGTTCCGCGTCGCCGGATCGAATGTGCGCACTCCTCGCTCGCACAGCAGAACCTGGTCGTTCCCCTCCGCAAGTATGTACTCCGCGCTGAGCAACAGGTCGCTGATCGTCGCCGCCATCCCACGCTTCAGCATCACCGGTTTGCCTAACCGCCCGACCGCTCGCAACAGCGAGTAGTTCTGCATGTTCCGCGCGCCGATCTGGATGCAGTCCGCCACCTCGGCCACCAGTTCGGCCCCCTCCGCATCCATCGCTTCGGTGACGATCGCCAGCCCGGTCTCCCGTCTGGCGAGTGCCAGCAGTTCCAGCCCCTTCTTGCCCAATCCCTGAAACGAGTACGGCGAGCTCCGGGGCTTGAAGGCGCCACCGCGCAGGCAGGCGGCACCCGCCATGTGAACCTGGCGCGCCACCGTGACGATCTGTTCCTCGGACTCGACCGAGCATGGTCCGGCTATGACGGCCACTTCGGAGCCGCCGATACGCACTCCTGGCGCGATTGTGACGATGGTGTTCTCGGCCTGCCACTCCCGCGAAACCTGCTTGTAAGGCTGGGTGACGTGAATGACCTCCGCTACTCCTGCCAGTGCTTCGATGCGCGAGCTGTCGACCCGCCCGTCGTTGCCGACGAGTCCAATGGCCGTACGCTGCGAGCCGGGCATCGGCCGGGCAACGTAGCCCATTTCCTCGATGGTTCGCACAACGCCTTGAACTTCGTCAGGCGTGGCACCGTGTCGCATTACGACGAGCATTACGCGTCCTCGATTTCCATGGACCAACCATCCTCCGCGAGCACCACTTCGCCGGCGAAACTCTCGCGGACATCGCCCGCGATGTCGCTTGCCTCGACCGGAGGGTAGAAGTGCGTGAGCACCAGCCGCGACGGCTCTGCCACCCGGGCCAACCGGCCACACTGGCGCGGCGTGAGATGGTTGGGCAGCGCCATCTCTTCAGGCAGCGAGCATTCGGCAAGAAGCACGTTCGAGCCGCGCGCCCATTCAGCCAACCCCTCGTCGAACCCCGTATCCCCCGTGTACACCAGCCGGCGGCTCTCCGCCTCGACTGAATATGCCACACTCTCCTCTGTATGCGGAACCTTCAGTGCCGACAGTTTGACGCTGTCCAGTTCCAGGGAAGCGCCGGCGGCCAATTCTTCAATCGCCAGAGGATAGTCCGGCGTTCTCAGCCAGTCGCCGAGTGCCGTGGCAAGTACTTCAATGAGCGCGATCGTGCCCGGCGGTCCAACCAGAGTTACCGGAGCAATGCGAGGGGGCAACGTTCCGTAGCGCCAGGCCATGATCAGTAATGGCAGGTCGCCGACATGGTCCGGGTGGAAATGGCTGATTGCCACGTGCGTGATGGATGTCCAATCCAGGCCGAGGGCGGCCATGCGGTGCACCGCGCCATGCCCGCAGTCGAGCAGCAGCCTCACGTCGCCCGATTCCACCAGGTGCGCCGCGCAGACCCGGCTGGGGTGCGGGGCCACGGTTCCCGTCCCGATCGTCGTCAGGCGCATCAGCGTCCGCGGAAGACGATCTTCTTGGTGAGCACCTGCCCACCGGCGGTCAGCCGCATGAGGTACACGCCGGCGGCGACCCGGCGGCCGTCGTCAGCATTCCCATCCCAGGAAAAGCGAGGATCACAGCCACCGTCGCCGGAATCGAGCGCACGTCCGTAGCGGCCGGCCGCCAGCAATGCCGGAACCGTGGACGACGGCGCGATCCGCCTGACGAGATTGGCCCGGATGTCGAAGATCTCCAGCCGCACTGTCGCCGGCTCTCGCAAGTCGAACCAGATGCAGGTCGAGGGCAGCGCGCCGCGCGGAAAGGGATTGGGAAAGTTCTGGTAGAGCAGGGTGGCGACGGGCTGCCCCGGATCCACGATCACGAACGATGCTGAACTCGCCA
>JBPCLX010000341.1:0-7603 GCA_051002815.1 Gemmatimonadaceae bacterium | reverse complement strand
CGGTTTCCCTTCCCGATCGAGACCACCGAGCTCGCTCCCAATGAACGCGTCGAACGGACGCAGTACGTGATCGTGCCGTTCGCCGCCGCGCACAGTGGTCAGGCGTTAGGCTTCGCCTTAGTCGAGGAGAAGCGGCGGGGCCGGTTCAATCCCGACATGGCGCGCTCGCTAGGCATACCCGAAGGCCCGCTCTGGGGCCGGCTGCACCGGGGAGAGGCGGTGACACTCGACGACGGGCGGACAGTGACCGCAGCGGAGCTGGTGGGCCCTCGCCGCCCGGGTCGCACGATCGTGTTCAGCGGCGACACACGTCCCTCCGACGAGACGGTTCGCATCTCAACCGGCGCCGACCTGCTCATCCACGAAGCGACCTTTGGCGAAGAAGAAGCCGAGCGCGCCCGCGACACGGGGCATTCCACGGCGCGCGAGGCCGCCGAGATCGCGCATCGCGCCGGCGTGGGCCGGCTCGTACTCACCCACTTCTCGGCACGCTACTCCCGCGATGCCGGCGACCTTTTGCGCGAAGCGCGAGAACTGTTCCGCGAAACGATCCTCGCGCGCGACGGCCTGGAGGTGGAGGTAGGATTTCGCGGGGCGGAAGAAGGGTGAATCCAAAGGTTCCCTGGCCCCTAGGCCCTATCCTACTGCGTCACCACCAGAGAGGTATCGATCGTCACCTGCCCGCGCAGTATCGCCGTCACCGTCGTCACGCCGGCGTTATGCGCCGTCAGCAACCCCGACATGTTATCGATAGTCGCGACCGATGGGGGCGAAGCGGTAAATCGCGCCGAGGTATCGGGAACGAATGTGCCATTGTTGAACCTCACGCCGCCTTCGATGGTCATCGTGTCTCCGACGCGAAGGGTAGTGCTCGGCAGGCGGAAACCTCCTTCGCCGACCGTCGTTTGAATCGTTTCGGGGCTGCAGGCCACGCATAGCACAGCCGCCGCCACAGCCCAGATCGCCCGCCTTGCATCAACCCGCATGCGTTATCGGTACGTTGCGGGGATGGGTGGCGGCCGAAATGCGCATAGAGCGACGGAACAGCGGGGTCAGATCCGAATCGGTGAGCGCGTCGAGGACCTTTGCCGGTTCCACGCGCGCGGTTACATCACTCGCCTCGGCCTGGTCGAGTTGGACCCAGGCATAGCGGTCCAGCCGCGCGGTCCGACCGTTTGGATGGTGAAAGACAAGCATGGCGTTGCTGGCACCGGGGCTCTGCACCTCCACCCCCCAGCGAATACCGTCGGACGATCGAAAGACACGCATCGAGAACTGGAATCGGAAGGTGGATGGCCGTCACGCAATCGCGCGTGGCGCGATCCGCATGCGGCCATCGAATCCGGAGTTCGCCTCGTGCCAGTGCTCCACGGCCGGCTCGCCGAGCCGCCAGCAAAGGTACGCAAGGCGCCCACCGATGTGTGAGGGGAAATCCACCAACCCCTCCTCGAAGCCGCGAAAGTTCACCCCGACCGCTTCCAACTCGGCAATACAGGAGGCAACGTGCTCTGCCAAACGCTGGAGTTCCTCCTCCACCTTCAACGGCGGCGCGTCGGCCATCACGACTTTGCCGGCAGCCGGCACCTCCGACGCCACGAGCAGCTCGTGCCATTCGCGGTAGGCTCGCATTATCTCCTCGACAAGCGGGGAGACTCGTGGCAGTGCGCGATTAGCCTGATCGATGGTGAAGTTCCTCGAGCGGATGCCGGTCATGCTGGTATCGTCGCCAGAATTCGCAGGCAGGTCAATGGGGGGCGAGGGTCGGGGGTCGGGGGTCGCGCGTCGGGAGACGGTCGAGTCGCTCCTGGCTGTGCACCGAATGCCAAGCTCCCGTTATTCGCGGCGCTCCCCCGGTGTCTGCCGCTGCGCCCGCCCCTCTCCGGGATGGCTCTTTGCCTCACGATAGCGCTCGCCCTTGAGACGAAGTTCCTTGATGAACTCGTCGAACTCCTCCTGCGGCAGCGCATCGGCGAGGGCGGGAATGAGTCCCTTGATCAGTGTCACTCGCTCGGCGGGCGTGAGCCTGGTCGCGGCGTCCACCAGCGAGCGAATCGCCGGATGATTCATCCAATCGGTTTCTCTACTCGTCGTCATGCGCGACTCGGTTGAGGATACGCGGCATTTTCGCAGGAACCAGGCCGCAAGGCGACGGTCGGGGGTCGAGGGTCGAGGGAGGATCTTCTCTGCGTCTCTAACCACAATGTTGGCGATCCTGGTCCCTAGCGCCTAGCCCCTAGCCCCGACCCTCGACCCGCGACCCGCGACCCGCGACCCGCGACCCTCGATCCTCGTCACGATGAATCCGCTTCGATCGTGCGCTCTTCCAGCCGCCGTTTGCGGCGACGCTGTGCTGCGGCGTAGCGGCGCTTCTCCGTCTCCGTCTCGGCAATCACCGGCGGGATCTCGATCGGACGACCATCGGAATCCACCGCGACAAAGGTGAGATAGCAGGAATTGGTGTGCCGCCGGGAGCCGCCGATCATGTTTTCACTCTCGACACGCACACCAACCTCCATTGATGTGCGACCGACGAAGTTCACGCTCGCCTTCATGATCACGAGGTCGCCGACGTGGATCGGCTCACGAAAGTCGACCCGGTCGACCGACACCGTCACACATGCCGCGCGCGCGTGACGAATCGCCGCGACTGCCGCGGTTCGATCCATCATCGCCAGCACCACACCGCCGAATACATGGCCGAGGATGTTGGCGTGTTGCGGCATCATCAGCTCGGCCGCCTCGATCTGCGAATCCGAAACTGCACAGCCATCCCTAGCTGTCGCCATCGTGCCCATGCATCACGAATGTTGCTCCGCGTCGTGGCAACGCCGGCCTGATTGCCGTGCGCGCATCATCGGAGTAGAGCGCGGCCTCATCGAACGCGCGAGCGAGCGCCCGACGCGACGAGGAATCCGCGGCTGAATCAAGCCACAAAAGTCGCGACGCCGGAGACGGAATGCTCGCCAGCCGCCAGAAGCGGCCGGCGGATGCTCGAGCGACAAAAAGGCCCGCGCGGTGTCTCGTCGAATCGTACCGCGCCTCGATCGCTATCGCGCCCCTCATCCATCGGTCGGTCGATAGGTCGGCACTCACAACCGGCAGCGCTTCCCGGACGGCGTCCCACCACTGGCGAGCCGGCGCCCCGATCGGTTCGATAGGCAGGATGATGCCACCGGCGACCGGACCGGAGCCGATGGCCGCGAACTCGACCGCCGGTTCGCGCAGAAGCGCGACGAGTGTGAACGAAAGTGGGTCGAACTCGAGGTCCGCGAGCATCGGAATTGCCTCACGCGCGCGGCCGTCCCTCGAAGTGATTACCGAATCGAGGGCGCGTGAAAAGCGCAGCGCGCCCTCGGCCGTTATGGCGGCCGCAGCACTGTCACCGAACAGTTCGGTGAGTGTCGCCAGCGTTCCATCGCGCAGATCGACCACCCCCCGACGGACCTCGTGCATCTCGTTCGCGCCGTCGAGCACGCCGTCAACCCGGTACTCGAAGGAGAGAAATGGACCATGCTGGTCGAGCGTAGCGATCTCGCCCAGAACATCCATCAGCGGTTCCGCGTCGGTATTCTCTTCCGGACGGAGGGGCCGCTCGTGGGGGTGCCCGCGCGCGTACCACCGCGCGAGCGAGGTGATGGTCGTGTCATCGAAGACCAGCGCGGAGTCACCCGTCAGGAGATCCCGGCGATAGATCCGCTGGCCAACCAGCAATGCCCCACGAAAGGAGCGATCATCGTCGGCGACGTAGATCTCCACCAGGCGATCGCCGACGCGCGCAATCTGTATTGGCGAGCCGCGCACGCGCAGGCGCGAGTCCTCGTGGTGCACCCAGAACGTCGAGTCGCCGGCCACCAGCAGAAACTCTGTCGGCGGCGGTGACGGCGCATCCGGGCCAGGGCCGCAGGAGCAGACCGCCAGCACTGCTAGAATCAAGGCAATGGCGCGTCGCGCGGGCATAAGAAGCAATATAGCGGGCCGCCGTGCAGCTCTGTGACGAGACGGTCAGCCGCGCGTTTAGATTGCACACCCCGATCCCTTCAGCACCAGGCCACGGTAGCATGCGCATCACCGCTCGTTTCATCGCTCTCCTTGCTCTTGCCGGATGCGCCGCATCCGAGTCGACGCCGCGTCCGGCCGATTCGGACAGCAGCGATACGCCGACAGCGGGTAGCAATACGTCCACCGCTCCAGCGTCGGGAGATTCGGTCCGGAGCGAGGTGGCAGCCGTGGATTCGAGCCATCCTCCGGTGACGGGACGGCCGCTGCCGAACCGTGCGCCGTCGAACGCGGCTGCCGGTACCGGACGCCTGACGCCCGCCGACGTGCCGGTGGTGCGCGGCCTCTACGTCAACCGGTGGGCTGCACAGAGCGCCGCGCGAATGAAGTCGCTCATCGCGCTGGCCGATTCGACTGAAATCAACGGCTTCGTGATCGACCTGAAGGACGAGTTCGGCTTGAACTACTCGTCGGCAGATCCGACGGTTGCGCGAAACGCCGGAAACGCCGGCGCGATTCCGCGTCTGGGATCGCTGCTCGACACACTCCACGCACACCGCATTCTGCCTATCGCGCGGATAGTCGTGTTCAAGGACTCGATAGCCGCGCGAGTGAACGCCGGCCACACCATCCGCCGTCCGGACGGCACGCCGTGGCGCGACAAGGAGGGGCTGGCGTGGGTGAACCCTTACGACCGCGAGATCTGGGAATACAACATTCGTGTGGCCGAGGAGGCCGTGCGATTGGGCTTTCCGGAGATCCAGTTCGACTACATTCGCTTTCCCGAGCCTTACGCCAGCCTGCCAAAGCAGGTCTTTTCCGGCGCGGACTCGTTGAGCAAGCCGCAGGCGCTGGCCGCGTTCATGAAGGAAGCGTGCGGACGCATCCATGCGCTGGGAGGGCGATGCTCGGCGGACATTTTCGGCCTGGTGACCACGGTGCCGGGAGCGCTTGAGATCGGACAGGCATGGGAGCCGCTGGCACAAGTCACCGACGTGCTGCTGCCAATGGTATATCCGTCACACTACCCGCGGGGCGCTTTCGGAATCGATCGTCCTAACGCCGATCCGTACCGGGTAATCCAGGTGGCGATCGCCCGCGCATTCGAGCGGAACAAGGCGCTCGGCATGCCGGCCGGCGAGCAGGTCCGTCCGTGGCTTCAGGCGTTCAGCCTCGGTCAGCCGCCATACGGGGCGCAGCACGTTCGCGACCAGAAGCAGGGCGTGTACGATGCCGGCTACGACGGCTGGGTGCTCTGGCATCCGGGCACGAAGTACGGGCCGTTTCTCGCCGCGCTGGACAAGGAGCTGGTGTCCAGAAAGAAGGTTCCACCGTCCAGCTCGCGTTAGGGTTCGCGGTCAGTCACCGCGGCACCGTCCGAACCGCATCGAGCAGCCGATCCACTTCTTCGGCGCTCGTGTAGATGGCGCAGCCGGCGCGCACCACGCCCTCGGCAGCCTGGCCGTATCTCTCGATGACGGTGGCGGCGTAGAAGTCGCCGTGGGAGGCGTACACGCCGCGCGCGGCCAGGTGCCTGGCCACCGTTTCGGATGCAATACCTTTGACGGTGAATGCCACCGTTGGCGTTCGGGGAGTTCCTGGCGGAGCACCGTAGAGCGTTACGCCGTCGGTGCTAGCCAGCCCATCCCACATCCGTGCGAGCAGCGCCTCTCCCCGAGCCTGTGCCTCGTGATAGGCGTTTGCAAGGCGTTGGCGGCGTGTGCCCGCCGCATTCCCGGTGGAGGCGATCCACTCCACCGCCGCAGCCGCACCGACAATACCCTCGTGATTCTGCGTGCCCGTCTCGAGTGATTCGGGGGGATCGCTGGGGGCGGGCTCCAGCCGCGGCAGATCCAGTTGCGCGGCCACCTCACTCCGGGCGTAGAGTACGCCGACGTGGGGACCGTAAAACTTGTAGGCGGAGCAACCGAGAAAATCGCATCCCATCGCCTGAACATCTACGAGCTCGTGTGGTGCGTAATGCACGGCATCGACGAAGACCATGGCGCCGTGGGCCCGTGCGCTGGCCGCTGCTTCTCGCACGTCGGTGAGGGTGCCGAGCGCATTGGAGGCAACGCCGATGGCGAGGACCCGCGTGCGCGGCCCGATCGCGCTCATCAATGAGGCGTGATCCAGGGCTCCGGTTCTCGTGTCGAGCGGCACGGTCACCAGCGTGATCCCGCGCTCCCGCGCAAGGGCCTGCCACGGCGCGACGTTGGCGTGGTGATCCAGCTCGGTAATCACTACTTCATCGAGAGGTCCGAGACGACGGCCGATGGCGCGGGCAACATGGAAGGTGAGGGTCGTCATGTTCGCGCCGAACGCGATGTCGTTCGGCGAAGCGTTGAGAAAGTCGGCGAATACCTCTCGCGACTCCCGGAGCATTGCATCGGTTTCGATGCTGGTGGGATAGGCCCAGTGCGTGTTGGCGTTATGCCGCAGCAGGTAATCGGTCATCGCTTCCGGCACCCCCCGCGGTACCTGCGTGCCGCCCGGCCCATCGAAGTAGGCCACCGGCGTACCGTCGTGTTCGCGCTGGAGCGCCGGAAATGCCTGACGCACCTGCGTGAGATCGAGCGGTGACCGTACGCCGCGCCCTTCCGCCGTGCCGGTCATGCCGGACCTCCGGTGGCGCGGATCTCGACCCCGGCCATGCGCTCCACCACGCGCACCGCCTCCACGTGATCGGCTTCTTCACCCAGCTCGTTATGGGCCATACGGAACATTTCCGCCGCAAGCTGCAGGAGCGGCGACGGCACCTTTGCGGCGCGGGCCACCTGAGCGGCGATCCCCGCATCCTTGTCCAGGAGCGCCAGACGAAACGTTCGCGGAAAGGCACCGGTGAGCACCCTCGAAGGAAACAGATTCTCCGACGAATTGCTCCGGCCGCTCGACGCATTGATTACAGCCAGGGCGACATCCGGCCGTACGCCGGTGGCCGCAAGCGCGGCCAATCCTTCGGCGGTGCTCCAGATATGAACGGCAAGCAGCGCGTTGTTGACCGCTTTCACCGCGTGTCCGGCACCGATCTCCCCGCAGTGCACGATCTTGCCGGCGAACGCCTGCAGCACCGGCTCGGCGGTTGCCAATGCCTGTTGACTGCCGCCACACATTACCGTGAGGGTCCCCGCCACCGCACCGCTCGTCCCGCCACTAACCGGAGCGTCCACAAAGTCGATGCCGCGCTCGGCGAGCCTGGCGGCGGTACGCCTGGCCACCGCCGGATCCCCGGAGGTGCAATCGAGCAGCAGCGTTCCGGCGCGCATTGCGGAAACCAGTCCGGCGCCACCTTCGAGAAGCGCCTCCACTTCATGAGAGGTTGGAAGGCAGGTGATCACGACATCGGCATCCTGCGCCGCATCAGCCGGCGTTTTCGCCGCGCGCGCGCCATGGCTGGCCGCGAACTCGGTGGCTCTGGCACTGGTCCGATTCCATACTGAAAGCGGCGGGAAAGCCCGTGCGAGATGCACGGCCATCGGTGTACCGATCGCGCCGAGTCCAAGAAAGGCGATGCGGGTCATTGTGAGGGCATGAGGGTCCAGCAAGATCATCAAGTTGCCGGCGAGCGTCAACGCGACTCTTGACGAGCCCCGTGCGCGCCCGTGAA
>JBPCLX010000340.1:0-9134 GCA_051002815.1 Gemmatimonadaceae bacterium | reverse complement strand
GCCCCTCCCCCGCCCTGCGCGTACACCACCGTCTTGATGTTGACGAATTCCCGGATGCCGAGCACCCCGAGCTCGCGCCCGTATCCCGATCGCTTGACCCCGCCGAATGGCAACCGGGGATCGGATGCCACCATGCCGTTCAGAAATACCTGGCCCGCCTCGAGCTCCGCCGCCAATCGCTCGGCCTCCGCGGCGTCGCCCGTCCAAGCAGCGGAGCCAAGCCCGAAAGTGGTATCGTTTGCGATAGCGATCGCCTCGTCCAGATCTGCCACGCGGAAGATCGCCGCCACCGGCCCGAACAGCTCCTCCTCGTACGCGGGAGAACCAGGCTTTATGTCGGTGAGCGCAGTTGGAGGGAAAAAGTAGCCGGCACCCTCTGGAATGGTTCCCCCGGTGAGCAAGCGCGCACCCGCTCGCACGGATTCCTCGATCTGCCTTACGAGATCCTCGCGTATCCCCTCCGACGCCAGAGGGCCGATGTCCGTTTCCGCGTGCATTGGATCCCCTACCTCGAGCGCCTCCAGCGCTTCCACGAAGCGGCGGATGAACTCGTCTGCTATGGCCTCGTGAATGATGAACCGCTTTGCAGCTATGCACGACTGCCCATTGTTGATCACGCGAGCCTTCACCGCCGTGGCAACCGCGCCCTCGATCTCCGCGCTCGGCATAACGATAAAAGGATCGCTGCCGCCAAGCTCGAGAACCACCTTCTTGATTTCGTCGCCGGCAATGCTTGCGATACTCTGCCCAGCCCCCTCACTTCCCGTCAGCGTAGCCGCTGCGACACGCCTGTCACGCAGCACCCGCTCCACTTCGCTGCTGCCGATGAGTAGCGTCTGAAATACGTCCTCTCCGAACCCCGCGCGGCGAAAGATCTCCTCGAGAGCCAGCGCGCACTGCGGCACGTTGGAGGCATGCTTGAGCAGCCCAACGTTGCCGGCCATGAGTGCCGGAGCGGCAAAGCGCATGGCTTGCCAGAACGGAAAATTCCAGGGCATAACGGCCAGGATCACCCCGAGCGGCTGATAGCGGATCTCCGCCCGCTGCCCCGAACCGACGTCGACTTCTTCCGTGGTGAGAAAGCCTTCGGCGTTATGCGCATAGTAGCGACAGGCTGCGGCGCACTTTCGCGCCTCTGCGACCGCCGCGGCGAGCGGCTTCCCCATCTCCATCGTCATCAGCCTCGCCCAGCGGTCCTCCTCCCGCTCGAGCAGCTCAGCCGCGCGCACCATTGCCGCGGCGCGTTCACCGAACGAAGTGCGACGGTGCCGCATGAACGCCCCCCGCGACCGCGCAATCCGCTCCTCGATCTCGTCAGGCTCGAGCGCCGCAAACGTCCGCAGCGTTTCACCAGTTGCCGGGTTATGTGAGGCTATTGCCATGCCGGTCGGCTCGAGTTGAGGAAAGAGGCTGGAATTCGCATGCGAAGCGCGAGACTGAGCGTTACCTGTCGCGCTCGCTGGTGAGCCGCGCCGCATGCTCGCGCCGCCACGCGGCGATCCGGGCGTGATCCCCCGACAACAGGACCTCGGGGACGGCGTGGCCGCGGTACACCGCGGGGCGGGTATAGCTAGGCGCGCTCAATCCCCGTTCCCAATGCGAGTCCGTGCGCGCACTCTCGGCGTCCGACATTGCGCCGGGCAGCAGGCGCACCGTCGCATCGATCACCGCCAGCGCCGCCGGCTCTCCGCCCGACAGCACGAAGTCCCCCAGCGACAGCTCCTCCGTTGCGAGATGGTCTGCTACACGCTGATCCACGTCCTTGTAGTGGCCGCAGAGAAGTGTGAGCTCCCTCCCCGCGGCGAACCGCACGGCATCGGCGTGCTCAAAGCGACGGCCTCGAGCGGAGAGCAGCACGATGGGGGCGGCGGGACCAATGCTGTCTACCGCTTCGAAAAAAGGCTCCGGTTTCATCACCATCCCAGGCCCACCGCCAAATGCGTAGTCATCGACTGTACGGTGCCGGTCGTGGGTGAACGTCCGGAGATCGACCGCATGATAGCTGACCAGGCCTGCCGCCGCCGCACGAGCCGGAATGCTCAGCCCGAGTGGCGTGGTGAAAAACTCGGGAAAGATGGTAATGATGTTTATGCGTAACATGCTCAGTCGAGCATCCCGTCGGGGAGCTCAACGACAATGCGTCGCTCGTCGCGGTGAATGTTGCGGACGAAGGGCTCGATTAACGGAATCGCGATACGCTTGCCATTGCGATCGACTTCGACCATCAAGCCCTGCGGCAGCTCATAGTAGTCGAGCACCTCGCCGACGGACGTCCCATCGACGAGATCGACGTGCATGCCGACCAGCTCGTGCAGATACGCTTCGGACTCGCCAGGCGGATCTGCCTCTTCACCAGGAACGAGAAGATAGCGGTCACGCCACCGCTCGGCAGAATCGCGGTCGCTGAGCCCTCTCAGATGGATGATCATCCCATCCTTGAACGGCGAAGCGCTCTCGATCTCGACCGCCACCCCATCGCCGATTTCACCGTCCGTCGTCCCGCCGAAAACACGACGGCCGGCCGCGAGTATCGCGTCCGGCGCGTCGGTGAGTATTTCCACGACGATGTCGCCGCGGAGGCCGTGAGCCCGCCGCACGCGCCCAACGATCAGGTGCGCGGGCGCGTCAGGCATTACGACGCCGAGCCCTCGTCGGGAACGGGGACAGCGCTGTCGGCGCGCTTGGCGGCGACCCGCGCCTCATGACGCTGCTTTAGGACCCCGGCCCGGCGCAGCAGCGAGCGCACCGTATCGGATGGCTGCGCGCCATTGTCCAGCCAGTAGTTGGCGCGGTCGGCTTCCACCGACAGTCCGCCCTCCTTCTGACGGGGATAGTAGAGCCCGATGGTCTCAATGAACCGGCCATCGCGCGGACTGCGCGAATCGGCGACCACGATACGATACGTGGGGCTTCTCTTCCGCCCACCGCGGCGGAGACGAATACGAACGGACATTCGAGCTACTCCTCTCGTCAGTTGCCTGGTACCGCTCCGGGCTCATCGCGACCGGCGGAGATTCCGCAAACGGCGCACCCGAGTGAAAAAAGGAAAGCGGGAAAAGGGAAATGGGAAATGGGAAATGGGAACGGAACAAGCAGTCTGGGACTACCTCTGCTTTGATTTCCCGTTTCCCTTTTCCCGTTTCCCTTTTCCCGCCCTTTACAGCTACCTCATTAATCCCCCCATCATCCCCGGCGGTAATCCCATTCTTCCGCCACCACCGGCTCCGCCGCCTCCTGCACCGAACTGCTTCATCATCTTCTGCATCTGGCGGAACTGATCGAGCAATTTATTCACTTCGCTCACCGGGCGCCCAGCGCCTTTGGCGATCCTGAGGCGGCGCGACCCGTTTATCATGCCGGGGGTGCGGCGCTCCGAGGGCGTCATCGACAATACGATCGCCTCCAGGTGACGCATCCGGTTCGGGTCGATCTTGGCCTGGGACAGCATCTTCTTGTTCACCCCGGGAAGCATACCGAGGATCGACTCCAGTGGCCCGAGCTTCTGCATCTGCTTCATCGCGACGAGAAAGTCCTCGAGATCCATCCCATCCTTGCGGACCTTCTTCTCCAGCTTCCTGGCGGCATCTTCGTCGAAGTTCTCCTGCGCCTTTTCGACCAGGCTGACGATGTCGCCCATCTGGAGAATGCGGCCTGCCATGCGATCCGGATGGAACTCCTCCAGCGCATCCACCTTCTCTCCGACGCCGATGTACTTGATCGGCTTCTTGGTAATGCCATAGATGGAAAGCGCCGCGCCGCCGCGGGCATCGCCATCCATCTTGGTCAGAACCACCCCGGTGACACCTAACGCCTCGTCGAAGCCGGTGGCAATGCGCACAGCATCCTGTCCGGTCATGCCGTCGGCGACGAGCAGGATCTCGTCCGGACGGATCGCCTCCTTCAGCGCCCGGAGCTCGTTCATCATGTCTTCGTCGATCTGCAGCCGACCGGCGGTATCGACGATGACCACGCGCTCACGCGCGCGGGTCGCCTGATCGATGCCGCGCTTGGCTATGCGCACCACGTCCTTGGAGTCGCGCTCGCTATGTACCGGGATGTCGAGCTGCTTGCCGAGCGTCTCGAGCTGGTCGATGGCGGCCGGCCGGTAGACGTCGGCGGCGATCAGCCTCGTCGATCGTCCCTCGGCCTTGAGCCGGCGCGCGAGCTTGGCGGCCGTGGTCGTCTTTCCCGACCCCTGCAGACCGACCATCATGATGACGGTTGGCGGAACGGAGCTTACTCGCAGTCCCTCGCGGCGCTCGCCGAGCATGTTGGCCAGCTCGTCGTGCACGATCTTGACGAGCTGCTGCCCCGGAGAAACAGTCTTCAGCTGGGAAACCCCGACCGCGCGCTTTTCTACGCGCTCGAGGAACTCACGCGTGAGCTGGAAGTTGACGTCGGCCTCGAGCAAGACACGACGCACTTCGCGCAACCCTTCCTTGATGTCGCTCTCGTTGAGGACACCCCGTCCGCGCAGCCGTGTGAAAACGGCGTCGAGCTTTTCGCTGAGTTCGTCGAACATAAGCCGTTAAAGGTAGCGGAGAGACGCGAAACAGGAAACGGGATTCGGGAACCGGGGATGCGCAGGTACTTTCGCGTGCACAGTTCCGATTCCCGATTTCCCATTCTCGATTCCCGATTTCGTTTCAAATCACATCGCCGTTCGTCAGCTCAAAAGAGGACCATGGTGAGACAGGGCTGACTCATTTTATTCCGGTTCTTTCGGCCGATTCTGATTTCCAGCCCTGATTTGTGAATCCCGACGGCTGATTCCCGACAAGCGCCTACTCCCGCTCCCGATTCCCGCGCACCTCGTAGTTATACTTCCGTTCCCGCTTTCACTTAGACGCACTCGCCAATGCCTCGAGTTCAACGCCGCGACGACATTCTTCTATCCGAGCTGCCGCCGAGCATGCCTCTCATGGCACTTCGGTCGACAATCGTGTACCCACTGGGAACGATCGCAGTACAGATGGGCTCGCCGGAAAATCTTTCGTTGCTGCGGTCGTCGGAGAACGGGCTGATCGTCGGACTGCTGATCGCCTCCGGGGACCACGATGATCTGATGAACCCGGAGCTGTTCGTTGGGCGCGTGGGGGTGGCGGCGCGGGTGCACGAGCGTATCAACCTTCCCGGTGACACGGTCCAGATTACCCTTCAGGGCCTGCGGCGGATCATCATCGAAGGTGTGGAGCAACGGGACCCTTTCCCCGTCGCACGCGTGCGAGGAGCCCGCGAAACGATCCCCGACCAGGTGGAAGCCGAGGAGCTCATGGCCCGCCTGGTGACTTCGGCGGAAACTCTTGCCGAGCTGGTGGAGCGGATTCCCGACGAGGTGCCGCAGATCCTCAAGATGAACATGGTGGATCCCGGCCGGTTCGCCGATCTGGCCGCCACGAACATGAACTTCCGCATCCAGGACAAGGATGAAGTCCTTCAGAGGCTGGATGTGGGGGAGCGGCTTCGGTTCGTGCTTGGACGGCTCGAGCGCGAGGTTCAGCGGGCTCGGGTGATGGAGGACGTCAAGCGGCAGACCGAGGTCAAGATCGAGCAGCATCAGCGGGAGTTCTATCTCCGCCAGCAGCTTCGCGCCATCCAGTCGGAGTTAGGCGAGACCGATCCGGGTGAGAAGGAGGCGCAGGAGGTGATGCGCAAGGTAGAAGAGGCCAAGCTGCCGGAGAAAGCGGCGACGGAAGCCAAGCGCGAAGCCGAGCGGCTGCGGATGCTGTCGCCCGCGTCCAGCGAGTATCAGGTGATCCGCAACTATCTGGACTGGATCCTGGCGCTCCCGTGGCACAAGCGCTCGGGCGACGATGAGATTGCGCTGGTGAAGGTCCAGGAAGCGCTGGATAACCAGCACTACGGCCTCAAGGAAGCAAAGGAGCGGATCATCGAATATCTCGCCGTCCGCAAGCTTCGCGGCGGCGACCCGCTGGGCCCGATCCTCTGCTTCGTCGGGCCGCCGGGCACCGGCAAGACATCGCTGGGTGAGGCGATAGCGCACTCGATCGGCCGCGAGTTCTATCGCATTTCCGTCGGCGGCGTGCGCGATGAGGCCGAGGTGCGAGGGCACCGTCGCACTTACGTCGGCGCCATGCCCGGACTGCTCATCCAGGCGCTTCGCCGCGTGCAGGTGCGCGATCCGGTGCTGATGATCGACGAGATCGACAAGATGTCGCACGGTGGCCCCTCCGGAGATCCGACAGCTGCGATGCTGGAGGTGCTCGATCCTTCACAGAATGATGCCTTCGTCGATCACTATCTGAACCTGCCGTTCGACCTGTCGGCCTGCCTGTTCATTTGCACCGCGAACAACCTGTTCGATATCCCCGCACCGCTCCGCGACCGCATGGAGGTCATTCGCATCGCCGGCTACACGATCGAGGAAAAGGTCGAGATCGCCTGGCGATACCTGCTCCCGAAGCTCCTCGACGAGCACGGACTGAGCGAGACCGACCTGCAGTTCACCGATGACGTGCTGGGCTTCGTTTCCAGTGGATATGCTCGCGAGGCGGGACTTCGCGGCTTCTCGCGCAACATCGCCGCGATCATGCGGAAGCGCGCGCGGCGGAAGGCGGAAGGCGAAGAGGGAGCCTGGATCATCGACCTGAAGATGGTCGAGGACATCCTTGGCCCGCCTCGTTATTCCTCGGATCAGGTGGAGCGCGAGCCCGAGATCGGGGCGGTCACCGGCCTCGCCTGGACTTCGACCGGCGGCGATCTCATGGTGATCGAGGCGCTCAAGATGCCAGGCACCGGTCGGCTGATGGTGACCGGTCAGTTGGGCGACGTCATGCGCGAGTCGGTCGATGCCGCGTATTCCTACGTCCGCTCTCGCGCGGCCGCACTCGGGATCGACGATCAGGTATTCCGCGACTTCGACCTCCACATCCATTTCCCGGCAGGCGCAATTCCGAAGGACGGTCCGAGCGCCGGTGTCGCCGTCGTACTTGCGATCGCCAGCGCACTGAGCGATCGCGCGGTGCGCCGCGACATCGCCATGACCGGCGAGGTTACATTACGCGGCAAGGTACTCGAGATCGGCGGCGTCAAGGAGAAGGTGCTCGCCGCCTATCGAGGCGGATTGCGGCACACGATCATGCCCAAGTCGAATGAGAAGGATCTGCGCGACATCCCCGATGAAGTTCGCCAGAAGATGACCTTCACTTTCGCGCAGAGCATGGATGAGGTGCTGCGGCTGGCCCTCCTCCCCGCCCAGTTCGCGCCGGTCGCCGATCTGCCGGAAACCGAAGTGCCACGCAGCGAGCCTGTGGAGCGGCAGGTCGCACGCAAACGTCCGGTGCCCGCGGAGTTCACCAAGTAGGTGCCCGTTCCCGAACTCTGGATAGAGACCGCGGTCAGCGTCCTCTTCGGGTCCATTGCCGGCGGCCTGACGAATTCCGTCGCCGTGTGGATGCTGTTCAATCCACGCGAGCGACGGTTCGGCTTTCATGGCGCCATTCCGAAGAACAAGCCGCGCCTGGCCAAGTCGCTCGGCCGCACCGTCGGCGAACGGTTGCTCACGCCGGACGACATCCTCGCCGAGATCGAGGGATCGGGGTTCCGGTCGACTTTCGACGCGAAGCTGGACGAGCTGGTTCGCAAAATCCTGGATACGGAACGGGGGTCCATACAGTCACTGCTCCCCGGGACGGTGTTGCATGAGGTCGAGCGCGGGCTCGATGAGGTGGGACCGATTGTCGCCAGGCATTTCGCGACGTACGTCGAAACGCCGGAGTTCGAGCAGCGCGTGCGGGAATTCGTCGGACGGGCGCGTGAGGAGCTGCATGAAACGCCGATCGGCGAGGTGCTGACGCCGGCGCGCCGTCAGGACATACGCGAGCGAGCGGCGGCATGGGCCGAAGAGCTGGCGCACGCGCCACAGCTCGAGCAGGGTATCCACGAGTATCTGTCGCGGCACGCTGGCGAGATGCTCGCTTCCGACCAGCCGATGCTGGAGCGCATTCCCCCGCCGGTAGTGGAGACGCTTGAACGTGCGATCGCCAATTATCTGCCGCTCGCCGTCGAAAAACTCGGCCAGTTCCTCGCCCACCCCGCCTCACGCCAGAGAATTCGCGCATCCCTCCACGGGCTGTTCGCGCGCTTCATCGATGACCTGCGATTCCACGAACGTGTTCTCGCTCGCTTGATGGTCACCGAGCGCACGGTCGAGAAAATGATCGACTCGCTGGAGACGGACGGTGTGGAGCAGATCGCCGGGCTTCTCGAGGATCCGCTGGTCCGGGATGAGATCGCACGCACGATCAATACGGCAATCGTCGAGTACCTGCGCAAGCCGATTCGCGAGCTTGTCGGCACCGATGCGGAGCGTACGGAAGCGATGGTCGGAACCGCGGCCGACTACGTGGTGAGGGTGCTCCGCGCCGAGCGGACGCGCGGATTTCTCGTCGAGAAGCTCGATGATGTGCTGGCTCGCGCCGAGCACAGGACGTGGGGACAGCTGCTGGCGGGGATCGAGGATGCGACGATCGCACGCTGGCTGCTCGAAGGTGCGCGCAGCGGCCAGGCGCGCTCATGGGTTGAGCAGGCGGCGCGCGCACTGGCAGCGACCGCGCTCACCAAGCCGATCGGCCGGCCCGGGCGCTGGCTTCCGCCCGAGGCGCCCGATCGGATTGTGCAGATAGCCGCCCCGGCGTTATGGAGCTGGATTCTGACGCAGGTACCGATTCTCGTCCAGCGATTCGACATTCAGGCGATGGTCGAGCGAAAGGTGCTCGCATTCAGCACGGAACGAGTCGAAGAGCTGATCCGCGGCGTGATCGAGCGCGAGCTGAAAGTAATCGTCAGGCTCGGCTGGGTGCTCGGTGCGTTTATTGGTTTGATGAGCTTGCCGGTGAAGCTGGTGACGGCGTGGCTGAGATAAGGAAACAGGAATTAGGAATTAGGAATTAGGGATGGCAGGCGAGGCGGCTGCGCCGCCTCGCACTTATTGAAAAAGCGAGCAGCGCCATCGGCGCTGCTCGCGTACCACCCCTAGTTCCTAATTCCTAATTCCTATTTCCTTTCTTCAAGTCCCACCGCTCCCAGGTCCACCAGATCCGTCCGCTCGCCTTCCGGCATGTCCACGTACAGCACGGCCGCACGGCCTGCCACCTCGCCGCCCCACAGTCGCA
>JBPCLX010000339.1:0-11235 GCA_051002815.1 Gemmatimonadaceae bacterium | reverse complement strand
TTCCCGGGCGCCAGCGGCGCCGAGCTGAGCGCGCGGCTCGAGATGCCGCTCGACGGCGAGCCGATCGCGTTCGCGATCTTCGCGCACTGTTTCACCTGCTCCAAGAATCTCACCGCGACTGTCGCCATTAGCCGGGCGCTGGCCCAGGCCCGGATCGCGGTGCTGCGATTCGATTTCACCGGCCTTGGCGAGAGCGAAGGGGAATTCGCCGAGACGAGTTTCTCCACCTCGGTGGATGACATTCTGGCCGCGGCCGGCTACCTGGAGGAGAATCATCGGGCGCCGCAACTCCTCGTTGGGCATTCGCTAGGCGGTGCCGCCGTGCTGCACGCGGCGCTCCGGCTTCCGGCGGTGCGCGCGGTAGCCACCATCAACGCGCCCAGCGAGCCGACACACGTGCTGAAGCTCATCGACCACGCTCTCTCGGAGATCGAGGAGCGGGGTGAAGCCCGCGTCTCGCTGGCCGGCCGTTCCTTCGTGATAAAGAAGCAATTCCTCGACGACCTGCAGGAAGTACGAATGCAGGACGCCGTTCGCGAGCTTCGCAAGGCACTGCTCATCTTCCACGCCCCGACGGATGAGATCGTCGGTATCGAGAACGCGGCCCGTCTTTACACCGCCGCTCGCCACCCCAAGAGCTTCGTCTCACTCGATGACGCCGACCACCTTCTGTCGAATGAGCAGGACGCGCGGTATGTCGGCGATCTACTGTCGGCCTGGGTTCGTCGCTATCTCGATCACGGCGATCACGCCCATCAGACGATGGAAGAGGTGATCGCCGACAATCGCGTGGTGGCTCGCACCGCCGAGGGCTACCGCACGGCGATCATGGCGAGCGGTCACTCGCTCATCGCCGATGAGCCGGTGGCGGTCGGCGGTACCGAGCTGGGCCCCACGCCGTACGACCTTCTCGCCGCGGCGTTAGGCGCGTGCACCAGCATGACGCTCCAGATGTACGCCCGTCGCAAGAAATGGCCGCTCGATGAGGCGATCGTCCGCCTCCGGCACAGCAAGGTCCACGCGATCGATGAGGAGCGCTGCGAGTCCGAGGAGGCGAAGATGGACCAGCTCGATCGAAGCGTGGAGCTGATCGGAGATCTCACCAGCGAGCAGCGGGAGCGGCTCCTCGAGATCGCCAACAAATGCCCCGTGCACCGGACGTTGGAGGCCGGCGTGGTGGTGAAAACGGAACTGGAGGGGAGCGGGACGAGCGATGCGCGATGAGCGAAGCGGGTAACCCGCTCCGCTGAGGCGACTCCACCCGCGTCGCGCGTCGCGCGTCCCGCGTCCCGCGTCCCGCACCTCCCTCACCAGTCCAGTTTTCGCTCCGCCACTCCCCCGCGCGTGCTCAACGCGCGGACGGTGATCGTCCGCTCCGCCGCCGGCACTCGCAGCCGCAGCGTCACCGTCCGACGCTCACCACCGTCGAGCCAGAACTCCTCCTGCCGGCCGAGCACACGGCCCTCGCTCTTTTCGGCGAATCGCACCGCGATCTCGTCAGGGCGGACGATCTTCACGCGCTTCGCCATCTCCAGCGCGGTCGGTATCCGTCCGGGATTGTGAACGGTTACCCGAAGCTCGTGTGTCGCCGAATCGGTGCCTGATGCGACAGGAGAGATCGCCGCGTCGGTGATCTCGATCCGCGGCAGTGACTGCGCCATGTAGAGATTGAACAGCGCCTGGTTTCTCGCCCACGGCTCGAGCACCTGTGGCGGGCCGTTCTGCGAAAAGAACTTGGGATTGTAACCGCCGATCTCGACGTCACCCAGCACGGGATGCTTGTAAGGCGCCCATTTCCTGAAGCACGTGCCACCGAACTGCTCGTCGCAGTAGCGCAGCACCTCGACCGGATCGACCGTCCCGTTACCGTCGTAATCCCGCTCCCGGCCGCCGTTCCACAGCTCGTCGCCGTACCAGATGGCGCCGTAGTAGAAGTAGCCGAAATCGGGCGAGTGCCCGAAGAGCGGCGATGGGCGCGTCGAATCGCCGGTGAACCGGTTCACCGGGAAGCGCGTGTTGTAGGTGCGGAATACATCGCCGGCCCAGGGATAGGTCGTGATCGACAGGCCGACCGAGTCGAAGTGCTCGTACAGCTCGAGATCGCTCGGGATCATGCACTCCGTCTCCTCGCACGTCGACGGTCCGCGCAGATGCATGGGTACCGAGGTGTCCATCGTGTTGGTGACTGAGATGTTGGGATGTGTGAGCATCCACATCACCACCGATCGAGTCTCGGGTTCGGAGAGTGGATAGGCACCGGCACCGTTCTGCGTCCTGCCGCGCCCCGTCGCATCCTGCCCCGGCTCGGGGCGCCAGTTCTCCGGATAGTTGCGGTGCAGGTCGAGTCCGCCGATCCCGTCCTCGTTATAGCGGCCGTCGAGATCGTTGTCGATACCCTCGCTGTGGACATCGTAGTCGCCTTTGCCCTCCCCGACACGCTTCATCAACCGTCCCGATTTGTCGTCAGGGTCGATGATGTATTCGCCCTTTCCCTTCCCCACCCTCACGCGCATGTCGCGAATGTACCCGTCACTATCCAGATCCTCGCCCGGATCTTCGTCGAGCAGCCCGTCGCGATCGGTGTCGTGCGGCCGCACCGAGCTGCGATTCGCCTGCGCCGTCAGGCGGTACATGTCGGAGCCGTCGGGATTGTTCAGCGGCCGAATGTATATCGCTGCCCTATCGAGCAGCGCGGTCACCGCCGAATCGCTTCCGTACTGCTCTATCAGGTGCCAGGCCAGATAGAATGCCGACTCGGTGGCGGTGATCTCCCCCGAATGACGTCCGCCCTCGAAGAAGGCGGCCGGCTTGTCGGTATCCTTTCCCGTCTTCTTGTTGGTGATCGTAAGCTGCCAGAGTGTACGTCCGCCAAAGCTCTCGCCCACCGAATAGAGCTCCACCAGATCGGGATGATCTTCGGCCCACTTCCGCATCCACATCTCGATCTCGGCCGAGGTGTGATAGTGCGCCCAGTCCATCTTGCCCGCCTCACGCGGCTGAACCTCCGGATAGTCCGTGAGTGGAAACACGCTCGGACCAGCGCGCTCGCCCGGTACCACGAACACCTTGCGCGTGGAATCCGTCGCGGCCTGGGCGGTGGCACTACGAGAAGTGCCCGGCGTCAGGGCAAACACGGCAAGAGTCAGTACGATAAGGCGCATGTGTAGTCGAGAACGGAGATTCGTGGAGGACAAGGCATGAGAGGCCGTTTGGACTCTGCAATTATTACCACAGAGGACACATGAGGACACGAGGCTCGCCAGGCGCTGGATGTCAGACCACTCGATCAAAATTACAGTTTGCGCATCTGATGAACAGCGACCCGGCGGTAAATGGCGAGTTATCTGAATCCACTGCTGTCCTCTGTGTCCTCTGTGTCCTCTGTGGTAAAAAAAGGTTCATCGCGGATTTGGTGTGCACCAGATTCGCGAGACGGAAAGACCATTCCTGTCACGGTGCGTGCCTGTACTCCCGGTGTCGAAGGTCTCGCCCTCTCTGACATCAATGTCGAAGGGTGCGACAGATGAGCCTTCCCCTCACCCAAGCATTATCCGCCTCATCCGCCAGATCCGCCTCATCCGTCGCCCCTTCGACATTGATGCCGGCTGCCGCCCACTCCTATTCAAAGGGATCAACCGGATGGCCTATGGCTTCCGGGATGAGCAGTACTTGCTCCTGACGATCAGAGCTGCTGTTCCCGGTATTCCGTGAAGAACCAAAAAAAGGCTCTTTGGAAAACCAAATGCGGGATGCGGAGCGCAATAAACGCCGGCACGCCCCGATTGTCACCTCATGAGCGTGGCGTGAATCACTCGTCAGGCCGGTGCGCCGCACGAATGCGGACCGGCAGTACGGTCGTTCCCCAGTGAAATCTCAGCTCCGCCTCTTCCCGCAAGGTCATGGGAAAGTAGAACGCAAGTGTTTCCATGTGATCGCCCTGCACGGGAGCGATATCCACTCGGAGTTCGTCGTGCGATTCCCCGGGATATGGCGTGTGAAACACATGGGCTGCGCGGCTCAGAATCAGAGTCCACGGTGCCCGTTCTCTGGGGATGAGCCATATCGTGTATTCGCCAGCCGGAAGCGGGCGACCTTCTACCTCGATGCCTCGGCTCACCGCTATGCGCGTCGCGGAGTCGGCGCCGGGATTCCAGACACGGTCCCACTTGACCAGATCGGGGAAGAGCACCCTGCCACGGGCGGTGGGCCGGCCGTACGCGATCGAGATCTCCGTGAACGCCACATTCTGACGCACTTCGCCCCGCTGGCTGAACGGATATCCCTGTGCGCCGAGGGGAAGTGCGTGTACGAAACAGAGCGCGGCGGTCAGCAGGAGATGCGCTCTCAGTCGGATGGGCATGCGGGGGCCTTAGTGTAGGGAGGCAAAGAGACCGACTGCCGCTCACTGGCCTTCCGGCGGTCTCGCGCTTGCCTTGATGGTAGCTCCAGCTTCACTCTCTGACCATTAATACGCTAGAATTCTTCGATCGCTGTTCACATGCCGGCACATGCAGCCGAACAGTCGATTCACGTAACTCTAACAGGAGACGTTCATGCTGCTACGCCGAGCCCTCGCTCCCCTTTGCGGAACGGCCATGCTGCTGCTAGTCACGGGCGCTTGTCAGGGCGATGCGGCCGATACGGATACCACCGCCATGGCCGCGACGGATACCATCATGGCGCCTGCCACCAGCACTGCAGCCGATGGCGCCATGCTCGACCCCAATTCCGCATCGCGTGACCAGCTCATGTCGGTGCCGGGCATGAACGCTGCCGCCGCTGACGCGCTCATTGCCGGCCGCCCGTACTCCACCATGCTTGGGGCCGACAGCGCACTCGCGGCGCACCTGTCTTCGGAAGCGCGAGCAGAGGTCTATGCGCGCCTTTGGCGGCCCATCGATCTCAACACGGCGTCGGGCCCCGAGATTCTGCTGATCCCCGGAGTGGGTGCCCGGATGCAGCACGAATTCGAGGAGTACCGTCCCTACCGTGGCATTGAGCAGTTTCGGCGTGAAATCGGCAAGTACGTGGATTCGGCGGAGGTCGCGCGCCTGGAGCGGTACATAGCAATTCGCTAGGTCCGGCCGGCTGACGAAACTCATGGCGCCCTGCTTCATGGCGGGGCGCGCTTTTTTGCATGGCGGCCCCATCGCGAGTCGCGCTTGACAGTCGGTGGCTTTACCGCATCCTAACCGTCCGCGGACTTGTCCGCGGGGCTGCCCCTTCTACGTTTCCGTTGTGGCACCTTCACCTCTGCCCAACTGGCGCACCGCCCGCCGCAGGGGCGTATAGACGCATCCTCACGTATGAAGATCTCAGACATTTCGATTGCACGCCCGGTGATGACGAGCATGGTCAGCGCCGCAATGGTGCTGTTCGGCGCGATCGGGTACACCAAACTGTCGGTCCGGGAATTCCCCGACGTCGATCCGCCGATAATCTCCGTGTCGACCTCGCTGCGGGGCGCCAATCCGCGGGTGATGGAGTCGGCGGTGACCGACATTCTCGAAGAAGAGCTCAGCACGGTGCCTGGGCTGCGCACGCTTACCAGCTCGAGTGCCGAGCAGTCCAGCAACATCACGCTCGAATTCACCCTCGACAGGACCGTCGAGGAAGCCGCACAGGATGTGCGCGACAAGGTATCGCGCGTGCGCGGACGGCTCCCCGACGAGGTGGACGAGCCGGTGGTTGCCAAGCAGGATGCGGACGCACAGCCGTTTTTTTTCCTGGCGCTCTCTGGCGACAACTACAGCCTGCTACAGCTATCCGACTTGGCGGACCGGTTGGTCAAGACGCGCCTCCAGTCGCTGCCTGGCGTGGGGCGCGCGCAGGTATTCGGCGAGCGGCGCTATTCCATGCGCGTGTGGCTCTCGGCGGCGGAGCTGTCGGCGCGCGGACTCACGGTACAGGATGTCGAAACCGCCATCCGAACTCGCAACGTCGAGGTGCCGGCCGGACGCATCGAGTCGGAGCGGCGTGAGTTCAGCGTTCGCTCACTCGGTGAGCTCAAGACCCCGGAGGAATTCGGCGCGCTGACAGTGTCGAGCCAGAGCGGACGGCTGGTGAAGCTCGCCGATGTGGGCCGCGTTGAGCTCGGTGCGGAGAACGATCGGAGCGCACTCCGGTTCAACGGCGAGCGGGCGCTGGCAGTCGGCGTCATCAGACAGTCCAAGGCCAATCTGGTCGAGGTTGCCGATGCGATCCGGGCGGAGTTGCCGGCTATCCAGGCGTCGCTTCCGCCAGGGGTGACGATCCATGCCGCGTTCGATCAGTCCATCTTCGTCAAGCGATCGATTCTAGAGGCGCAGGAAACGCTCCTGATTGCCGCCGGGCTGGTGGTGGCGATCATCTTCCTCTTCTTGCGCAATCTGCGCGCGACGCTGATCCCCGGCCTGGCGATTCCGACATCGATCGTCGCGACGTTCGGGGTGATGTACTTCCTTGGCTTCTCGATCAACAATTTCACACTTCTGGCTCTGACGCTGGCGATCGGAATCGTCGTCGACGATGCGATCATAGTGCTCGAGAACGCCTATCGACACCAGGAGGAGCTGGGAGAGGATCCGGAAACGGCGGCGAGGGAGGGCACGCGCGAGATCGCATTTCCGGTCATTGCGACGACCATCGCGCTGGTGGCGGTGTTCACGCCGCTCGCCTTTCTGCAGGGCACCACCGGCCGGCTGTTCAACGAGTTCGGGATCGCGGTGGCCGGAGCAGTAATCGTGTCCGGTGTCGTGGCGCTCACGCTCACGCCAATGTTGTCGGCGAAGATACTGCGTCTGCCACCAAGCCACGGACGAGTATATCAGACCCTCGAGCGCGGATTCGACGGGATCGCCGCGGGATATACCCGGTTGCTCGTTCGTGCTGTCCGATTCCGGTGGATTACCGTTGGAGTTGCAGCGGTGATCGTGCTCCTGTCGGTAGGCGTATTTCGTTCGCTGGAGCGCGAGTTCGTTCCGTCCGAAGATCGCGGTTTCTTTCCCACGTTCATCGTGGCGCCGGAAGGCGCAACGCTGGCATACACGAACGAATACACCCAGCGCGTGGAAGAGGTGCTCGGCAACACGCCTGACATTGCTTCCTATTTCGCCATCGTCGGCTTCGGAGGCCACGTGAACGGCGGAATCATCTTCACCCGGCTCACCGACTGGTCGGAACGCGATCGATCGGTACAAGAGGTGCTCGCCGAGCTGCAGCCGCAACTGATGCAGATCCCCGGCATCTTCGCCTTCGCCAACAATCCGCCGGCGTTCGGATTCGGCAATCCAGTGCAGTTCGTAGTCAGGCACCCCGACTTCGATTCGCTCGCGGTGGCGATGGAGAGGCTCACCACGGCGGCGCGCCAGATTCCGGCGCTGCAGAACGTGGATACCGATCTCCGCGTGAACAAGCCGGAACTGACAGTCAACTTCGAGCGTGATCGCGCCGAGGATCTCGGCGTTTCCGTCCGCGACATTGCCGGTACGCTGCAGACGCTGCTCGCATCGAGCCGGGTGAGCACGTTCACCCGCGACAACAAGCTGTACGACGTGCTGGTGCAACTCGACCCCGAAGCGCGCGCAACGCCGAGCGACATGACAGGGCTGTTCGTGCGCGGACGCGACGGAAGCCTCGTGCAGCTGAGCGCTGTGGCCCGCATTGAGGAGACGGTAGGGCCGCGGCAGCTAAATCATTTCAACCGCGTACGCTCGTTCACACTGTCGGCAGCGCTGGCGCCGGGCTTCACACTCGGCGCGGCGCTCGATTCATTGGATCGAGTGGCTAACGCGGTGCTGCCGCGGGGGAGCAGCGTCGAGTTGGCTGGCGAGTCGCGTGAACTGAACGAGAGCGGCAACGCCCTCTACTTCGCCTTCGCGCTGGCGCTGGTGGTCGTCTTCATGGTGCTCGCATCGCAATTCGAGTCGCTCGTGCATCCGTTCACCGTGCTGCTCTCGGTACCCCTGGCGGTTGCCGGCGCGCTAGGCACGCTGCTGCTGGCCGGTTCGACGATGAACCTGTACAGTCAAATCGGAATGATTCTGCTGATCGGGCTGGTCACCAAGAACAGCATCCTGCTGGTGGAGTACGCCAACAAGCTGAAGCGAGAGGGAGTGGAGACGATCGCGGCGGTGCTGGAGGCGGGACGGATCCGCCTGCGTCCGATTCTCATGACGTCGGTGGCGACGATCATGGGTGCGCTGCCGATCGCCCTCGGGCTCGGCGCCGGTTCGGCGAGCCGCCGGCCGTTAGGCTACGCGATCGTCGGCGGATTGTTCTTCTCGACGGTACTGACGTTGTTCCTGGTGCCGGCCGTATACGTCCTGCTCGACGCGGCGCGATCGCGGGTGCGGCGGCCAGCGCCGGCGACGGTGTTCGTGGAGGGCGACTGATGCCGCTCGTGCACCGCACCGCAGATTCGCGCTCTTCGCATCTGTTGATACAGCTCTACGGCGTTCGTCGGGGTTGCGAAGCCGCATGTTCGCGCGCGAGCGGCCCCGGCGATAAATTCTTCCGTGGTGACTCCTGATGATGCAATCTGCGGGATCTGTGGAACGACGGCGCCTGGTCAAACGCATTGTGTGGGCTGGTGCGGTGGTGGCGGTGCTTCTCTCATGCAAGCAGGCCGACAGCGCTGCCAATCCGGGCGCTGCCGGAGACGCGCGGCCGCCATCGCCGGTGGAAGTGGCGATTGCCGCGAGCGATACGGTCGTCGAGGCGATTAATGCAACGGGGCAGATCGAAGCGGAGCAGTCGATAGAACTGCGGCCCGATGTAGAGGGCCGCATCACCGCGATTCTGTTCCGGGAGGGGCGGCTGGTCGCGCGCGGTGCGCCGCTGTTCAAGATCGATGATGCAGAGGTTCGTACGCAGATAGCGCGCACCGAGGCGGACCGGGATCTTGCGCGTCAGGCACTTGCGCGGACGCAGCAGCTGCTGGCGGAGGATGCGTCTACACGCCAGGAGCTCGAGCGCGCGGAAGCGACGGCGCGATCCACACAGGCGGCACTCGACCAGTTGACGCTGCGATTGGAACGGAGCACGGTGCGCGCGCCTTTCGCCGGCGTCGTCGGCAGCCGGATGGTGAGCCTTGGCGACTACGTCAACAGCGGCTCGCGGCTGCTCGCGCTGCAGACGTACGACCCGCAGCGTGCGGTCTTCCAGGTGCCCGAGCGTTATGCGGAGCAGTTGGCGCTCGATCAACGAGTGGTGTTTCGCGTCGCGGCGCTGCCGGGCCGGGAATTCATCGGAATCGTCGACTTCATCGATCCGGTCGTGCAGTTGCCGGGGCGCACGATCACCGTCAAGGCCCGGGTGGGCAATGCGCGGCGCTCGCTTCAGTCCGGAATGTTCATCGAGGCACGCCTGGCGACGGCGACGCGTCCGGATGCGGTGGTAATACCGGAAGACGCGATTCTGTCGCTGCAGGGCGCGCAGGTGGTGTGGGTGGTGACCGAGGGCAAGGCGGAGCGGCGGGAGGTGACGTTAGGCGTGCGGACTCCCGGATTCGTCGAGGTGCGCGAGGGAATCGCGGCAGGCGAGCAGGTAGTGGTCGGCGGCGCTGAGCGGCTGGGGCCCGGGGCCGCGGTGAGCACGACGTTGGTTCAACGTGGCCGGCAGAGTGCACCCGACAGTAGCGACGCGCCAGCGGGTGAGCGGCGTCCCTGACCGTGCTCATCCGCCGGGTACCGGTCCGGCGGCACGGTTGGTGAATGCCTCCACGCTCATATGGAAGAACACGCCGATTTCGATCCTCTCTTTCTGGTACGCGAGCCCCGCTCACGATGGGAGCGATCCGGGCTGACGCCCGGTCAGGAGCGCTGGTTCAACCTCGTCGCGCTGACACTGATCGTCGTCTTCACTTCCGGGTGGGGGTACTCGATCAGCGTTTCCGAGGAGGGCTCCGGAATCGCTCCGGCCACCTTCACTCCGCTCTCCTCTCGGATCACCGCGACTCCGCTGGCGAAGAACGCGCCGCCGGCGGCCGCTTTTTTCATAGACGGGCTCGTGGAAGAGCTGGCGAAGAAGATCCAGCCGCTGCGCGGGGTCAGCGGTGAGCTGAACGTGATTCTTCAGCAGCCCGGCGAAGAGCTTGCTCTCCCGACGCTGTCGGCTACGGTCCCCGAAGGCACGGAGATCTCTCTGCGCCCCGCCGAGGGCACCGGGTCCGTAAGCGACGTTCCGCCGGTACCCGGCGCCGCGACTCCGGGGATCTGGAATGTCGTACTTCAGTTGCGGGACGCCGTCAGGACAGTTTCGGATGTGAACGTCATCACGCTCGTGCCGCTCAGCGAGCGCAAGGGCGGGCGAATCGGCAAATACTTGATAGGCAGCTGGCCCGCCGAACGAGGCCCGGCGCGGCCGAATTACGAAGTGCCGCGAGGACTCATCAGCGTCACACCGGAGAATCGTCATGTCCAGGTATCGGCGCACCTTCAGCTAGGGGACTTCCTGACCAAGGGTCAGGCGAACGTGTGGCCCAAGTACGTCGCACTTTCGCCGCGCCTGCTCGACAAGCTGGAGCTGACCTTCCAGGAGCTGGAACGCTCCGGTTACAGAGTCGATGACGTGTTCGTGGTCAGCGGCTTCCGCACGCCTATCTACAATGAGTCAGGCGGAAGCACCGCCGGCCGCGGAGCGCTGTCGCGCCACATGTATGGCGACGCCGCCGACGTTGCGATCGACAACGACGGTTCCGGGCGGATGGACGATCTCAACGGCGACGGCCGTGTCACCGTCGCCGATGCGCGGATAATCGCCGAGGCGGCGCAGCGCGTGGAACTGAGGCACCCGCACCTCGTCGGCGGGATCGGAATCTACCCGCCGACAGCCGCGCACGGAGGCTTCGTGCACATCGACACTCGCGGATACCGCGCCAGGTGGGGCGCCTGGTGACGGGCATAACGTGCCGTCGCGCTTGCGTGCCCCCCACCGTTTCACACCCGTCGGAGCTCTGGATATGCAATCCAAGCCGGTAAACGAGTCCGAGCGCCACGAAGAGAGTGCTTCCGCCGCCGCCGAAAACGATCGCGGCGAAGCGGTTCCCCGGTACATGAGCGTAAGGGAAGAAGATTTCGAGCCTCACGCCGGCCTTCGCTACATCGCGCGGCTGTTCAAGCTGCTCGCCGTTCTCCTGCTGCTGCTCCTCATAGCGGAAGCGGTGCTGGGTCTGAGGCAGCAGGGGCAGGCGGCAATTCCCACGCTGCTCGTAGAAGCCACGCGACTGATCGTGTTCGCCGGGCTGCTGTGGGGTGC
>JBPCLX010000338.1:0-18934 GCA_051002815.1 Gemmatimonadaceae bacterium | reverse complement strand
AGCACACCGTCTCCAGATACTCGAACAATCTCGGATGGATGCTGCGCGCCCGGACTTCGGTAACGCGCTTGCAGTGTGTTCCCAGGTACTCCGCCAGCAGAAAGGTGGGAGATACCGGGCTGTTCGGCGAGCTTTCGTCCTCGCCTGCGCACACGACGGGCAGACAGATCCCTCCGGGCTGCACGAATGACCGGAGCGTCTCGGGGACCGCGATCACGTTGCCCGTGCTCGCCGCCCGCTGCGTCGACGTGTACTCCTCGAAGTAGTTGTAACCGCGCATAGGCACGCTCCTCAGGTCTGTTCCCAGTCCCAATGCATCACCCGCGCCGCCGCAGCTCGACTGGCCCGTGCCTGCCGAGAATGCCGGCGCCCCCTCTCGAAACGTGATAGCGTTCACTTGCGCCCACCCTTCCAAACCGTTGCCGGCGCGGTCAGCTTTGGAGATCGATCGCCGCGCAGGCGTCCTGCTCCCTACGTATACCCGACCATGGCCCAGACGTTCTCTTTCGATGTGACAACAGGCGTAGATCTCCAGGAAGTCGACAACGCCGTCAATCAGGCGACGAAGGAGATCACCCAGCGTTACGACTTCAAGGGTTCCAAGGCCGCAATCGAGTTCAACCGGGCCGAATCCAAGCTCGCGTTAACCGCCGACGACGACTTCCGGATGAAGGCGCTCCTGGAGGTCCTGCATGCCAAGCTCGTGAAGCGCGGCGTGCCGGCTAAGAATCTCGATATCGGCGAAACGAAGCAGGCGGGCGGCGACACGGTAAAACGCGATATCGGCCTCAAGACCGGTCTGGACGGGGATACGGCAAAGAAAGTCGCGGCGGCGATCAAGGAGGCGAAGCTCAAGAAGGTGCAGGCTTCCATTCAGGGCGAGCAGGTGAGGGTCACATCTCCATCAAAGGACGACTTGCAGGATGCGATGAATCTGCTGCGGGCCAGGGATTTCGGCGTTGAGCTCCAGTTCGGGAACTATCGGTGAAATTTACGCTCGTCACTCTTGGCTGCGACAAGAACACGGTCGATAGCGAGCGCTATCTCGCTCGGCTGGTGGGCCAGGGTGCGACGCCCGTCGCCGATGCAAGCGACGCCGACGTCATCGTCGTGAACACCTGCGGCTTCATCGACGCCGCCAAGCGCGAGTCAGTCGATGCATTGCTCGACGCCGGACGGTACAGGTCGGAGGGAAGGTGCCGAGCCGTTGTTGCGTTAGGCTGCATGGTCGAGCGGCACCGGGGCGAGCTGGCTGAGTCGCTTCCGGAGGTCGACCTGTTTCTGGGAACGAGTGATGTGGACCGGCTGATCCCGGCGCTCATCGAGCGCGGCCTGCTCGAGGAGGCAGCACCGCTGCACCCCGGGGAGCGCATGCTCGTCGGCGAGCTCTCGCACGTGCGGTACCTGAAGGTGAGCGAGGGGTGCGATCACGGCTGCGCGTTCTGCGCCATTCCGCTCATGCGGGGCCGGCACCGCTCCTTCGCGCTGGGTGAGCTGGTGCACGAGGCACAGCTGCTGGAGTTGCAAGGCACGCGCGAGATAAACCTGGTTGCGCAGGATCTGGCGCACTACGGGCGCGATCGCCGTGATGGCACCGCCCTCCCCGAGCTGCTCGAGGCACTGGTGGCGGAGACCGGAATTCCGTGGATTCGCATGCTTTATCTCTACTCCGCCGGCATAACGCCACGTTTGCTCGAGGTTGTGGCGCGCGAACCGCGCATTCTCCGCTACCTGGACATGCCGATGCAGCATGGCTCGGACACGGTGCTCGAGCGCATGCGGCGGCCGGAGCGGCAGCGGACCATCCGGGAGCGTGTCGCGCGGTACCGGGACGCCGTGCCCGACCTGGCGATCCGCACCACATGCATAGTGGGCTTTCCCGGCGAGACAGAAGACGACGTGCGTCAGCTGCTCGATTTGCTCGAGGAGATCCAGTTCGACCGCGTGGGCGTTTTCGCCTACTCTGCACAGGAAGGTACGCGTGCCTACGATTACGCCGACGATGTGCCTGACGAAGTGAAGCGCGACCGTGTGGAAGCGGTTACCGAGTTGCAGCGCGCCATCACCGGCGAGCGCCTGGAGCGGCATGTCGATAGCACCGTGCGGGTACTGGTGGATCGCACGCCCATCGGTGAGCCGGCTGAGGCGCGCGCGCCGTGGCAGGCGGACGACATCGACGGGGTCACGTATCTGGAGGAACCCGGCGATCTCCGTGCCGGCGATTTCGTCCAGGCGCGCCTGACGAGTGTGATCGACGACTACAGCTACGGCGCCTCGGTGGCGGGTCCGTTCGAGCGGGCCAGCGCGGCGCCGCGGCACGGGCGCCGGCTCCCGATGGCGGTTGGAACCGCCGGAAGCTTCGGACGGTAATCAGTGTACCCGGCGACTGTTCGTCCACGGCTGGTGCGTCCGGTCCGCACGTACCGGGAACCGGTGTCACGGTTCGTCGCGTCGTTGGCGGCGATCCTCTGCCTCGCGTCAGCAGCGCAGGCACAGGGAACGATCGCCGAGCGTCTCAACCTGGACCGGCTTCAGCTGAGCGCAATCGGTGTCTCGGCGGGGGGTGTATGGCCATCGCGGGTCGAACCGGCACAGGCGTATGCGATCCAGGCCGACTACGGCGCGATCGCGCGGCAGTGGCGCGTGCTGCTCACCGTCACCTACTGGGGGTCCGAGTTCCGTCCCGAGGTCGTTCGCGAGCTCGAGGCCGCATGGCGCAACGCGACGACGGATCCGACCGGTGATGCGATTGTCGACGTCGGAACGATTCGCATCACGGACATCGCATTCGAGATCGACGGCAAGTGGACGCCGCTCCCCACCAGCCCGCTGCGGCCCTTTGCCGGGGGAGCGTTGGGGGTGCACGTGCTGAACGCGGAGAACCGGTTCATAGCCGGTACCTTCGTCGAGAGCGCGCTCGACATGATCGCGTCGGGAGTCACCCTTTTCAGTGGCGTGGACACGGCTCCAATTGGAGGCTTTATTTTCGCCGTACAGGCCCGGTATTCGCTCATCTCGAACAGCCGCTTTTTCACGTTGCGCGCAGGAGGGAGTTACACCCTGACGCCACTGCGGGAGGAGGCGCGGTGAGCGACGCGATCGGGATCGCCGTGGTCGGAGCGGGCGCCATCGCCCAGATTGCGCATCTCCCCGTGCTCGACAAGATGAAGGGGGTGCAGATCGTCGCGCTGTGCGACAACGACGCGGGCAAGGCACGCGCGCTGGCCGACCGGTTCGACATACCTAACGTCGTGACCGACATCGAGGATCTGCTCGAAATCGCCGACGTGGATGCGGTGCTCATCACGACGCCGAACCACCTGCACGAGCCGCACGTGCTCAGCGCGCTGGCCGCGGGGCGGCACGTGCTCTGCGAACGTCCGCTGGCGCTCACCGCGCGCGGGGTGGAGCGGATTCTCGCCGCCGCCAAGCGGGCCGACCGACGCGTGCTGGTCGCCAACAATCATCGCTTCCGTGTCGACGTTCAGGCGCTGACCGGATTCGTGCGTGGCGGCGAGTTGGGCCGCCTGACGGGGATTCGAGCCGGAACCTATCAACCGAAGAGTACCGTTGACGGTTGGCGGCATCGCCGGCCGGAGGCCGGCGGCGGGGCATTTCTCGAGCACGGGCTGCCGTTGCTCGACCTGGCGCTGTGGCTTGCCGAATTTCCCGAGCCAACGCGCGTTTCCGCGCACATGCTTCGTGACCGCGGCGCGCAGGCGGTGGAAGATGCGATGCTCGTACAGTTCGAGACGGCGCAGGGGATCTCAATGTCGTTCGACGTCACATGGTCGTACGTAGGGCTCGAGCAACGATGGTGGTTTCAACTGCTGGCCGAGCGGGGTAGCGCGACGCTCGGACCGCTGCGCGTGGTGAAGGAACTGAACGGCCGGCCGCAGCTGGTTTCGCCGACGGGGGGCATGGCTCGCGAGAGCGCATTCACGCAGTCGTACCGCGCCGAGCTCGCGCACTTTCTGGCGGTCATCCGCGAAGAAACGGAGTACTACGCGCCCACCGATCAGGTACGCGTGCACACCCTGCTCGAGGCGATCTACCGCTCGGCTGACGAAGGCAAAGAAGTACTGCTGTGAAGGGTCGCACGCTTCTTCCAACGCGCGCCGAGGCGGTCGTCGCCGGCGTAGCCGCGCTGCTGTTCGCGGTATCGTTCCCTCCGTTCCCGTTTCTCGTGCCGGCGTTCGTCTGCCTGACGCCGCTGGCTGTCGCCATCGCCCGCGCGGCCGATGGAGAAGGCTCTGCGCGCTCGGCCGCTCGCATCGGCTTCTGGTTCGGGCTGCTGGGATACGCCTGCGCCCTGTACTGGATTGCGATCGCATTGTCGCTGTATACCAAGCTGGCAATTCTCGGGTACGCCGGAGCGATCATCTGGCTTGCGCCGATCGTCGCGCTTTCCATGGCGGTGCTGTTCTGGCTGCGACGGGCTACCCGGATGCCGATGGCGGTTCTGCTTCCGCTGACGTGGGTTTCGCTCGAACTGGTGCTCAACTACACCTCCGACCTGGCGTTTCCGTGGCTGCCGTTAGGGCTGGCGACGTCGCGATTCCCCGTGCTGGCCCAGCTTGCTGACCTGAGCGGTGTGCGCGGTGTCAGTTTCTGGCTCGCCGCCAGTAACGGGCTGCTCGCCGATGCGTGGCTGTTGCGCGAGAACCGGCGCGCCATGCTGACCCGGCTCGGCGGTGTGGCTGCGCTGGTCATCGCGGTGGTCGGCTATGGTACCTACCGCATGCGCGCTACCGTACTGCGGCCGGTGGCTCCTATCGCCGTCGTTCAGCCGAACATTCCGCAGGAGGAGAAGTGGCAGGCGGAGAACCAGGGTCGGATCGTCGGAATACTCAGCGACCTGACGAGGCGACACCTGGCCGAGTCCGATGCCCAACTGGTCGTCTGGCCCGAGGTGGCCTTGCCGGGCTATCTGGCCGACCACCCGGAGTGGGCCGATAGTCTGCAGGCGCTCAGCCGCCCCACCGGGGTGCCGATTCTGTTCGGAGTACTCGACGTCACCTTCCATCGGGATGGGAGCTACGACTACTTCAACGCCGCGCTGTTGACCGATCAGCGTGGACGACTGGGTGCTCATCAACCGTATCGCAAGGAGTTTCTGGTTCCCGTGATCGAGCGGGTGCCGTTCGTGAACCCCGATTGGTTCAAGGGTATGCAGTACTTCGGCGGGTATGGCCGCGGTGACGATCCACCGCCGATGATGCTGCCGTTCGGCCGGATAGGGGTGCTCATCTGCTATGAATCCGTGTTTCCGCAACTATCGCGTGAGTACCGGCGCAAGGGAGTGGACGTGCTGGTGAACATCACCAACGATGCCTGGTTCGGCCGATCGATCGCGCCCCATCAGCATGAGTCGCATATCGCGATCCGCGCCATCGAGAACCGCGTGGGAATCGTGCGCTCTGCCAATACCGGAATATCCGAGTACGTCGATCCGCTCGGGCGCCGCCACGGCGTCACGCCGCTGTTCACGGCGGAAACGCGCACCTACAGGGCGGAAACCACGGATGTCGAGACGCTCTACGTGCGTGTCGGCGACTGGTTAGGATTCGGCAGCTTCGCCGGCGTTCTTGCTATTCTCGCCGGCGACTGGCGGCGCCGCCGTCGCGCGCGAGGGTGAGCGCGGCATCGGTCGGGATCGATGTAGGCGGAACCTTCACCGATCTGGTCTCCGTCGATGCAGATGGAACGGCGGCCGCGCGAAAGGTACTGAGCACTCCCCTGGACCAGAGCGATGGTGTGATTGCCGCACTGGTTGCCCTGGGCGCCAGCCCTGACCGCATCACTCGTGTGATCCACGGAACCACCGTCGCCACCAACGCGCTGCTCGAGCGGTCCGGCGCCACGGTTGCACTCTGTGCCACCGCGGGATTCGAGGATGTGCTGGAGCTTCGACGGCAGGATCGCGCCGCGCTCTACGATCTGGCCAGACATCATCCGCCGCCGCTCATTCCGCCTGAGCGGTGCATCGGCGTGCCCGAGCGGATCGATCCCGACGGAGTGGTGCGGGCCCTCGCGCGCACCGATGCGGATGCCGTGGCGAGCGCAGTGGCGTCACTCGGTGTGCGCGCGGTTGCCGTATCGCTGCTTCATGCCTATCGAGATGCACGGCACGAGCAATCTCTTGCGCGGGCGCTGCGCGCCGCCTGTCCCGGAATCGATGTCGTGCTGGGAAGCGACGTGCTACCGGAGATTCGCGAGTACGAGCGTACGGCGACCACCGTCGCCGAGGCATATCTGCGGCCGGTGGTGTCGCGCTACCTCGATCAGCTTGCCAGGCGTGTTGGCGCGGCCGGCTATCCACCGCCGTCGGTGATGACTTCGTCAGGCGGTGTTCTTCCCGCCGCGGAAGCCGCGCAGCACGCGGCGGCGCTCGCGCTTTCGGGTCCGGCCGGAGGCGTAGTGGGCGCGGCACTCGTCGCTTCCCTCGCCGGCTTCGACCGGGCGTTGACGATCGACATTGGCGGTACCAGTGCCGACGCGGGACTCGTACTCGACGGCGCGCCATTGGTAGAGAGCGGCGGGGACATCGCCGGCGTGCCCATCGCGCTCCCCCGCGTGCTCATCGAGACCGTCTCCGCTGGTGGGGGAAGCGTCGGCTGGCTGGACGATGGAGGTGCCTTACGAGTGGGTCCGCGCAGTGCCGGCGCCGACCCGGGGCCGGCCGCTTTCGGGCGTGGCGGATTGGAGGCGACGGTCACTGATGCGCACATCGTGCTCGGTAGCGTCAGGCAGCGGGTGCTCAGCGGCGGAGTAGGGGCCGATCACTCCGCGGCATGCGCCGCCGTCTCTCGTCTCGCCGCGCTGCTGGGTGAGACCTCCGAGCGCGTTGCATCGGCAATGATTGCCGCGGCTGACGCGGCGATGGCGCGAGCGCTGCGCCGCGTGAGCGTGGAGCGGGGAGTGGACCCCCGCGGATGTGTGCTCGTCGCCTTTGGCGGGGGTGGCGGATTGCATGCGTGCGGGCTCGCCGAGCAGCTCGGCATGCGGAAGATTCTCGTGCCGCCGCTGGCCGGTGTGCTCAGTGCGCTGGGTCTTGCCGTGGCCGCCGAGCGTCGAGATGCGCTCGCCAGCGTGATGCGCCTCGCGGATGATCTCACGCTGGACGACATCTCGTCCGCATGTGCGGACCTCGCCGGCCGTGCAGGAGACGCACTCTCCCGGGAGTGGTGGGCACGGGCGCGGTACACGGGGCAGGGACATGAGCTCGATGTGCCGATCCAGCCTGGCGACTCCGGCCAGGCAGCGGGTGCCCGCTTCTCTCTGGTGCATGCCGCACGGTATGGCTTCACGCTGGAGCTTCCAGTGGAGATCGTGAGCCTTCGCCATGCAGCCCTTGGCCATGCGCTACCGGTAACCCTGGCCCGCCGCGGGACGCAGGCGTGGTCGCCTGACGAGCCGCGCGACGACGGCGCCAGGCTGGACGTGACCGTTCATGGGCCGTCGGCGATCGCGCTTCCCGATGCCACGATGGTCATCGCCCGCGGTTGGACCGGAAGGCCGCTCGCCATAGGTGGATGGCTTCTGGAGCGCGACGCATGACGAGGGCACGTTTCGACCCGCTCGGGCTGGAGGTCATGTCGCACGCGTTCGCCGCGATCGCCGAGGAGATGGGGACGGTGCTGGTTCGCGGCGCGCTCTCACCCAACATCCGCGAGCGACGCGACGCATCCGCTGCGCTGTTCGACGCCGAGGGACGAATGATCGCTCAGGCGGCGCACATCCCCGTGCACCTCGGCGCCATGCCCGAAGCCGTCCGCTCGGTAAGCGAACGTGCGCCGCTCGCCGGCGACACGTACATCCTCAACGATCCCTACCGTGGCGGATCGCATCTCCCCGATCTTACGCTCGTTCATGCGGTGGAGCTGGAGGGGGCGATTGGCGCGTACGTGGCGGTGCGTGCGCACCACGGAGATGTGGGCGGCATGAGCCCCGGCAGCATGCCGCAGGGCGCCACCGAGCTGGTGCAGGAGGGACTGGTGCTGCCGCCGACTCGCCTTGCCCGCGGCGGAGTCATCGAACAGGAGCTGCTCGAGCTCATTCTCGCCAACGTGCGCACGCCTGACGAGCGCCGCGGCGACCTGCGCGCGCAACTGGGCGCGTGCTCCGCCGGCGCCACGGCGTGGCGTGCACTGGTCGCGCGCGAAGGGTTGGCGCGAGTATACGAGGCTGGTGAAGAACTGCTGGCGTATACCGAACGTCGCGCACGAGCGGCGATCGCCACACTCGGCGACCGTTCGGGATCGGCCGAGGATGTACTCGAAGGGGATGGCCTGGATGACGACGACATCATCGTCAAGGCCCGCGTGCACGCGCGGGCCGACACGCTGGTGGTGGATTTCACCGGCAGCGCCCCAGCCGTACGCGGCAACGTGAACTGTCCCCTCTCAGTGACCCGGGCTGCGTGCGTTTTCGTACTGAGAACTCTGCTCGCCGATGACGTTCCGACTAACGACGGGATCGCACGTGCGCTGGAAATCATCGCGGAGCCGGGCAGCGTGGTGCACGCTCGGTGGCCCCATGCGGTGGCGGCCGGCAACGTCGAGATGTCCCAGCGGCTGGCGGATCTTCTCGTCGCGGCGCTGGGCGATGCCGGGCTGCCGGTGGTGGCACAGGGGCAGGGGACGATGAACAACATCGCCTTCGGCGGGGCGGGGTGGACGTTCTACGAGACGCTGGCTGGCGGCCAGGGCGCCGGCTCTGGTGGCCCCGGACCATCGGCAGTACACGTGGGGATGAGCAATACGAGAAACACTCCGATCGAGTCTCTGGAGACTGCACTGCCGCTGCGAGTCGACCGCTATGCCGTACGCCGGGGGTCCGGGGGCTCCGGACGACATGCGGGGGGCGACGGCGTGGTGCGTGCCTATCGAGTCCTGGAGCCGTGCACGGTGACGCTTCTCACCGAGCGGCGGCGCCACGCGCCACGTGGTGCCGAGGGCGGGCTGCCCGGAGTGGCGGGACGGAACCTTCTCAACGGGCGAGAGCTTCCGGCCAAGTGCCGCGTGTCACTCGCCGCCGGGGACGTGCTGACCATCGAGACGCCCGGCGGCGGAGGTTGGGGCCAGCCTGGCTAGTCACGTGTGATGTCGTCGTGGCGGCGCGTCGTTGCTCTCGTGAACGCCGCAGGAGTTGCGCAGCACGAGGGTGCAGTCCAGCCGGTCGTGCGTGTGCGCGCCCTGTCCCTGGCGCGCGATGGCGAACACCATCCGCTCCAGTGCCAGGCGGCCGAGCTCCACGCTCGGCACGTGCACCGAGGAGAGCGAGGGATCGACGTGCCTCGCGACAGGAAGGTCGCCGAAGCCGGCTATTGCGATCTCGTCAGGCACGGCGATCTGCGCTTCACGCAGCGCGCTCATCGCCCCGATCGCCATCGAGTCGCTGGCCGCGAAAATCGCCGTCGGGCGCGAGCCGGTGGCGAGCAGGCGGCGCGTAGCTTCGTAGCCGCCGTCCTCGGTGAAGTCGCCCCGCACCTCCAGGTTTTCATCGCGGGCAACGTCGCTTTCACCGAGCGCCGTCATGTAGCCCTGCCGCCGCTCGCGCGCGTCGGAGTCGTCTTCGGGACCGGCGATCAGTGCGATGCGGCGATGTCCGTGGCGAACGAGATGCCTCACCATCGCCGCAGCTCCCCCCGCATTGTCGATTGCCACGATCGCCGCCGAGGTTTGCCGCTCCGGCGTGCCCACCAGCACTACCGCCTGGTCGTCGGGCAACTCGCCTAGCAGGGGCAGCGGATCGAGCTGGGGAGATATGATGATCACGCCGTCGACGCGGCCACGCATCGCACGAAGCGCGTCGGTGGCTGACGAGGAGTCACGGGCGGCGCTCGATACCAGCAGGTGAAATCCGCGCCGGCGCGCGGCGTTATCGAGCCCGAGCATCACCTGGGAGAGGAACGCGCCGGAGAGCTCGGGGATGAGAACTCCCACCGTGGTAGTGCGGCTGGTGATCAGGCTTCGCGCCGCGGCGTTGGGAACGTACCGCAGTTCCGCTGCCGCGGAGAGCACACGCGCGCGTGTCTCCTCGTCGACGGGAACAGTGTCGTTGAACACCCGGGACACGGTCGCCGGAGAAACTCCCGCCGCCTGCGCGACCTCCTTGATCGTGACCTTCACCGCACCTCCGCTCGGAATCCCACCTGTGGCGCTTGCAAGCCGCTCCAGTTAGTGGAGTGACTGTAAACGGCAACCCCACACGACGACCCACTCTCTTACCGGAAGACCCCACAAGTACTAACTAGTTTACGCAGATCATCACCTGAACGGTGCCAGCCAGACCTTCCACGTTCGATATTTGATCCGCAGCATCGTTCAGATCCACCTCATCTGCGCAAACCATGCGCGTTAGTGCCCATAGCCTCGTCGTATGCCCCGACGTACGGTGTGTTCACCCTGAGCTCCAGACCGGCGAGACCCGCAGCACTCTCCTTCCGTGACCGACAACCAACGCACTCCGACGCGCGCCGATCCGACGGCTCGCACTACCCTCGATGCAAGCACACCGGATTTCGGCGACCTCGCCGCCGTACTCACCGGCGGTGGAGCGCGGGGCGCGTATCAGGTTGGCGTTCTGCGCGCCATTGCGCATCAGTTTCCCGAACTGCGCATTCCCGTACTCGTCGGTGTTTCCGCGGGGGCGGTGAACGCGACCTACCTTGCCAACCACTCGGGCACGATGCCCCAGGCCGTGGAAGATCTCGCGCGTCTGTGGACTTCACTCACCCCGGAGCAGGTGTTTCGAGTGGATGGCTCGGAGCTGGTGTCGAACAGCCTGCATTGGCTTGTCCGGCTGGGTACCGGTGGCCGGCTGGAGGCACGCAGCACGCGCGGACTCGTCGATACCGCTCCGTTGCAGGAAGTGCTGGAGCGTACGTTAGGCGCGCGTGCCGACGAGCCGCTCGCCGGTATCGCCGATAACATTGCGCGGGGGACGCTCCGCGCGCTCGCGCTGGGGACGACCAACTACGGTACCGGCCAGACGATAGTATGGGTCCAGGGAAGCGAGATCGAGACATGGGAGCGTCCAAAGCGCCGCAGCGTACACGTGCCCATAACGATCGCGCACCTGATGGCCTCCTCCGCGCTGCCGCTGTTCTTTCCGGCGATCCGGATCGGCTCCTACTGGTATGGCGACGGCGGCCTCAGAATGACCGCCCCTCTGTCGCCGGCCCTCCACCTCGGCGCCAACAAGATTCTGGCGGTGTCCACGCGTTATGAACGCTCGCAGGCCGAGGCGGACCGGCCGCAGGTGATCGGATACCCGCCGCCGGCGCAGATCCTCGGCGTTATGTACAATGCCATCTTCCTCGATCTGATCGATCAGGACGTTTTGCGCATGGAACGGATGAACCGCCTCCTGGGCAAACTTCCGCCTGACGAGCGGGACGGGATGCGGCTCGTGGACATTCTGGTGATGCGCCCGTCGCAGGATCTGGGGCGCCTGGCGCGGGAGTACGAGCCTCGGCTGCCCACGATGTTCCGGTGGCTCACTCGGGGACTGGGTACACGGCAGGCCTCGAGCTCGGATCTGCTGAGTCTGCTCATGTTCCAGGGAGACTATATCGCCAGGCTGATCGAGCTGGGCGAGGCCGACGGGCACGCTCGCGCCTCCGAGATCGCCGAGTTCATCAAGGGCACGCGGATGGTGGCCGGAGTCGAGCGGTAGGGAGGGATAAACGCAGGGGTGGGTGTCAAATTGAACACTATCGTAGTTCCGGCCTACGACGAGTTGACTGGCACTTACGCTCATGGTCTGCACGGATGAGGCGGATTCTAACGGATGCTTGCGGATGTGATCTCGATTGCGGCGAGTCCTGGCTTGCATCCGTCCAGATCCGCCTCATCCGTTTCAATCATGAGCGTTGGTGCCTGCCGATGAATCGTAGGGATGAACCATGATGGGTTTAATCCACGCCAGGCCCCATCGCTCGATCGGTTAACGCCCCACCACGATCTCCAATCCCTCCGCCGCAGCCACGACTCGTAACGAAGCGCCCTCGCGAGAAACGCGTTCCGCGCAGCGGGCCACCATCGCATCGATCGCCAGGTCTGAACGCCCCGGGGCGTGGTGGAAGAGCGCCAGCGTTTCAACGCCCGCGTCCAGTGCCAGCTGCAAGGCATCGTCGGTCGTCGAGTGTCCCCATCCCATGAAGTCCGCCGACTCTTCTTCGGTGTAAGTGCTGTCGTGGATCAGAAGCGCGGCACCGCGGCACGCCTCGCGGAGCACATCGCGTGAGGCGGCACCAGCTCCCGGCTGCTCCGCGCGCAGCTCGTTGTCAGGCACGTAGACCACCGGGGCTGCGCCGGCGAGGTCGATGCGATAGCCAAGGGCGCCGCCGGGATGCCGCACCGGTATCGCCCGGACCTGCATGCCGCGCAACTGTACCGGTTCGAGCGGCGGAGCACGAAACTCGATCGTCGCTCCGACCTCATCGAACGGAACCGGGAACACGTCCGGAGCGAGCAGACCGCGGATCGTTTGCTCGAGGGTACGTGTCGCGTGGCCGGATCCCCAGATCCGCAGACGGATTCCCCGCCGGAACATGGGTGAGAAGAACGGCAGCCCCTGGATGTGGTCCCAATGCGTGTGTGAAAGGAACAGATCGAGGGGTTCGTGAGGCGGGTGGCCATCGAGCGAGATCCCGAGCCCGCGAATTCCGGTGCCCGCATCGAAAATGAGCGGCGCTCCGTTATCGGCCGCCACCGACACGCACGGAGTATTGCCCCCATAACGAGCGGTCTCGATGCCCGGAGAGGGGATCGACCCCCGCGCACCCCAGAACTTCACCCGCATCGCGGATCGCGCTTCGCGCGCGCCGCGCTCGTCCTCCTTCACCCCGCGCTCTTGTGCGCCACTCGCTCGAGCGCGCTCCGATCGGACACCGAGATCTGCCGCCGCTGGACGGTGATCATCCGCTGATCCTGGAACTCGCGCATGGCGCGCGACACCGTCTCCCGGCTCGCCCCGATCATTTGCGCAATGGTCTGATGGGTGAGCTTCTTCTCGATTTGTCCATCCTCGCCCGCATGATCGAGCATCAGGCGCGCGATTCGGCCATGTACATCGAGCAGCACGAGGCCGCCTATCTGCTCGTCGGCGCGGCGGAGCCGCTTGGAGAGCGCCGTGAGCAGCGCCCAGGCGAGTGCGGGCGACTCCTCGATCCGCCGCCTGAAGTCCTCGCGACGCAGGACGATCAACTGCGTGTCTTCGGCGGCGATCACGTGGGCGCTGCGCGGCTGACCATCGATCAGCGAAAGCTCGCCGAAGTGCTCACTGGGACCCAGCATGCCGAGAATGACTTCGCGTCCGTCCTCGCCAACCAGCACGACTTTCACCCGGCCGCTTTTCACTATGAACAGCGAGTCGCCCGGATCATCCTCGAACAGGATGACGCTGCCGCGCGGATAGCCGCGCTCCCGGGTGAGCTCGGCGAAGCGCTCCAACTCCATCGCATGCAGTCCGCGAAGCAGTGGAACGGTCGCAAGAAATTCGGTGGTCTCCATGAGTCCGCTCGAAGTGCGGCATGGGAGCGTCGCGCCCCCGCAGCCGGTTCAGGCGGCAAGCTAGAGTCGGCCCATGCTCGTGTCAAACCGTGCAAGTCGTTATCGGTCGCGGCTTTTGACCTCCGTCGCCGTGCGCCGGGCTCCACCCGTCGCCACGCCTGGGGTTCGGCACCGCGTTTGCTCAATCCAGTGCCTGCGAGGACGCATCGCTCCGGACTGGCCGGCGCGCGGATGGCGGTCCCGCTACTCGACCGGAGTCCAATGGCAGGAGGAGCAAAGCGGCGGCCGTACTGGCTGGAAGAGGGTGACGAGACCTGCGAGTCGTGCACGCACGCGTTCGTGGTGCAGGTCGTGGTCCGTTGCTCAGGTTGTGACGCGGCGGGGTGCGCCGAGTGCGTCGTCAGGAACTGGGTCTCGCACGAAGTGCTCTGCTCCGAGTGCCGCCGTCTGGAGGGCGCGGAGTAATGGCGGCGCGAGCGATCTGGAAGGGGCAGATCAGGTTCGGGGACGTGGACGTACCGGTGAAGTTGTACTCCGCCGTCCAGGATCGCTCGGTGCACTTCCGCCTGCTCGATGCAAAGCGGCACGAGCCTATCAAGCAGCAGATGGTGAACCCCGAATCGGGCGACATCGTCGAGTACGAGAGCATCCGCCGCGCAGTGGAGACCGGGAGCGGCGAGATGGTCATGCTCGACGAGAAAGAGCTCTCCACGATGGAGCCCGAGGCATCGCGCGAGATCGAGATCATCCGGTTCGTGCCGCCTGACGAAATCACCCATCTCTGGTACGATCGACCGTATTATCTCGGGCCTGACGACAGCGAAGGGGATTATTTCGCACTGGCCCAGGCGCTGCGGAACAAGGAGCTCGAAGGAGTCGCACGCTGGGTCATGCGGAAGAAGGAATACGTCGGCGCGCTGCGTGCCGACGGAGACTATCTCATGCTCATCACCCTGCGCCACGCCGGCGAGGTGACACAGCCTTCCGAGCTTTCGCCACCAGAGGGACGCGATCTCGAGAAACGCGAGCTCGAGATGGCCCGGCGGCTCGTTGCCGCGATGGAGGATGAGCTGGACCTCGACGCCTTCAAGGACGAGTACCGGGAGCGGGTTCTGGAGCTCATCGAGGCGAAGGCGGCGGGCAAGGTGGTCAAGTTCCCGAAAGCGCCAAGGAAGAAGGGCGAGCAGTCGCTCGCCGATGCGCTGGAGAAGAGCATCGCGTCGGCCGGCAAGCGGAGGAAGAGTGCCTGAACCAGAGGAGCTGCCTGACGAGTCTCCCGGCCGGCCGTTCTGGTCCGGAACACTCACCTTCGGGCTGGTGAGCGTGCCGGTGAATTTCATGGCCGCGCACCGCTCCAACCGGGTATCGCTGCGAATGGTTTCGCCCGAAGGGCAGCCGCTCGCGCGCCGCTATTTCACCTCCCGGGACGAGAAGCCCCTGGACTGGGAGGATATCGTGCGCGGCTACGAGATCGAGAAGGACCAATTCGTAGTCGTCGACGACGATGAGCTCGAGCGGTTGGCTCCGGAACGCACGCGCGACATCGATCTGCGGCTGTTCGTGAAGACCTCCGCTGTGGACCCGAAATACTTCGATCGTGCGTACTATCTGACGCCGGGCGGCTCGTCGACCAAAGCCTATCGATTGCTCGCCAGGGTGATGGAAGACACCGAGCGCGCCGGCATTGCGACCTTCGTCATGCGGGCCAAGGAGTATCTCGTGGCCATTCTCGCCGAGAACGGCATACTGAGGGCGGAGACGCTCCGCTTCCCGGACGAGATCCGGTCCGTGTCCGACATTGGCCTCCCCGATCCGGTCAAGCCGAAGCCCGCCGAGGTACGGAAAATCGAGAAGGCAATCGACTCGTTCGTGGAGGATTCCCTCGAGCCCAAAGAGCTGGTGGACCGCTCGGCGCAGCGGCTCAACAAGCTCGTCGCGAAGAAAGCGAAGTCCGGTGAAGACGTGCTCACCATCGATTCGGATATCGTAGCGAGCGACAGCAAGGTCGTCGATTTGATCGAGATCCTGAACCGCAGCCTGAAAGGCACGGCGTCGGCCAAGTCCGGCGCCAGGAAGGAATCCGGCGGTGCGGACGATCTCGACGACCTTTCCAAGGCCGAGCTCTACAAAAGGGCCCAACGGCTCGACATCCCGGGACGCAGCGGGATGTCCAAGGAGGAACTTGCAAGGGCGATTCGCCGTTCGGCGTGACGGCAGGGGTCCGGGGCCGGATCGCCGAAGTCGTTGTCGGCTTGTCCGTTATCCCTGCGATGGCCTATATTACTCCGCTTGCCACCGACCGATTTCAAGAGGATCCAGTGAAGACCGATCTACATCCCCCGTATGCGCTCGCGCGTGTGAATTGTGCATGCGGGAACAGTTGGGAAACCCGCTCGACGCAGCCGGAAATCCACACGGACATCTGCTCGGCGTGTCATCCCTTTTACACCGGTAAGCAGAAGCTCGTGGACACCGCCGGCCGTGTCGAACGCTTCCGCCAGAAGTACGGAAAGACCAACTGAGTATTCGCGGCCGCCTCGAGCACGCGCTCACCCGCGTCGCTGAAATCGAGCGCGAGCTGTCGTCGACGGATGCCCCGCCCGCGCACGCTCGTTATGCGGAACTGGGTCGTGAGCACCACCGCCTGATTCCGGTAGCGGATTTGGGGCGTCAACTGTTGAAGTACGAAGACGAGCTCGTGCAGGCGCGCGAGCTCGTCGGCGTTGATGACCCCGAGCTCGCGGAAGAAGCGCAGCGCGAAGTCGAGGACCTCGAGCGCCGGGTGGAAGAGCTGGAATTGCAGCTCCGGCCTCTGCTCGTGCCGCATGACCCGCTCGATGACCGGGCCGCCATCGTGGAGCTCCGGGCAGGGACCGGCGGCGATGAGGCCGCCCTCTTTGCCGCGGATCTGTTGCGCATGTATGAGCGCTACATCGATCAACGCGGATGGCGCCTGGAGTTCATCTCGCGCTCCGAGGGTGTGCTGGGCGGCGTCAAGGAAGCAGTATTCAAGGTGCAGGGTGAGGGCGCCTACGGCGCCATGCGCTTCGAGTCGGGAGTGCACCGCGTGCAGCGCGTACCCGCGACCGAGAACCAGGGACGCATCCACACATCTGCCGCCACCGTCGCCGTGCTTCCCGAGGCGGAGGAAGTCGACGTACGCATCGATGAAAAGGATCTGCGAATCGATGTGTTCCGCGCGTCCGGACCTGGCGGCCAGGGAGTGAACACTACCGACTCTGCCGTTCGCATCACGCACATTCCGACGGATATCGTGGTAAGCCAGCAGGATCAGCGATCGCAGCTGCAGAATCGCTTCAAGGCGATGGAGGTGCTGCGCGCGCGGCTGCTCGATCGCCGCGTGGCCGAACAGGAGGCCGAGCGCTCGCGGATGCGCAAGACGCAAGTCGGGACCGGCGACCGTTCGGCGAAAATTCGCACATACAATTTCTCGCAGAACCGTGTAACCGATCACCGGATCAACTTTACCGTGCACGAGCTCGACCGCATCCTCGAGGGAAACCTCGAACCGCTCATCGAGGCGCTGGCCACCGCGCAGCTCGAGGAACGGCTGGAGGAGTGAGGAAGGAATTGGAACTGGGAATTAGGAACTAGGGAAGGTGTGCGACTGCGCGCCATGCCGCTGGTCGCTCGTTTTAAACGTTCGTCGATCCACCTGAAAGGTGGGTCGACAAGTCCTTCCCTGATTCCTAATTCCTAATTCCTAGTTCCTGATTCCTAGATCTAGCGCCCACCCTTGAGGGCATCAGACGATAGACAATGCGCCAAGCGATGCGCGCCGGCGAGCTGGTGGCCGAGCTGGAAGCGGTGCTGCGGAACGCGCACATCGAGCAGGCGCGGCGAGAGGCGGGCGACATGATCGCGGCCATCGTCGACGGGCCTCGCTTCTGGGCGGCGCAGCACCGAGATGAGATTGTCGCTCCGCTTGTCGTCGAGCGGGCCCGCGCGGCCGCGTTGCGCAGAGCCGGCGGCGCACCGTTCGCCTACGCCGTCGGACGGGCCGCGTTTCGGCACCTCACCCTCGAGGTGGACGAGCGGGTGCTCATTCCCCGCCAGGAAACCGAGCGGCTCGTCGATGAGGTGCTCGCCTGCGTCTCCAGCGGTGCCGTGGCCGACATTGGGACGGGAAGCGGGGCCATTGCCATCGCCCTCGCGTCCGAAGGGCACTACGAGCGCGTGATTGCGACCGACGTCTCGACGGCAGCCCTCCAGGTGGCGGCAGAAAACGTGCGCCGGTGCAGCGCCGCGCTCCGCTGCCCCGTCGAGCTGCGGGCCGGGTCGCTGCTGACCCCCCTATTCGGATCGCGAATGGATGCGATCGTGGCGAACCCTCCCTACATTGCACATACGGAAGCGCGCGAACTTCCAGCCTCGGTGCGGGATTGGGAGCCCCCGACTGCGCTTTACAGCGCCGAAGGAGGCCTTCGCGACACCGCCCGGCTGATCCGACAGGCGCCCGACGTTCTGCGCCCCGGTGGACTGCTCGCTATCGAGGTGGACGCGCGCAGGGGCAGTCAGGTGGCGGCGATGGCACGAGCCGAGCCGCGCTTCCGCGATGTGATCGTTCGGCCGGATCTCGCTGGCCGGGATCGGATTCTCCTCGCCACACGGGTGGACGAATGAGTTTGGAGGAAAGGGCACGCGATCTGGGGCGGCTGATCGGCCAGAGCACGGAGTATCAGAACATGAAGCGCGTTAGCCAGGTGCTGCACGGCGATACTACCGCCTCGGCATTGCTGCGTGAAATGGAACAGTTGCAGCTCGACGCACAGCGCATGATCGAGCGTGGAGAGCAGCCTGGTCCGGAGATGGAGCAGCGGCTGGACACGCTTCTGAGCGAGGTTCAGGGTAACGGAGCCTATCAACAGATGATCGTCGCTCAGGAGAACTTCGACAAGGTGATGGCTCGCGTGAACGAGTGGATTCTCGAAGGAATTCGAGCGGGCGCGACCAGCCCGATCATAACGCTGGGATGATCAGGCGATGGCTCGCGGCCGGCTTCTCGTATTCGAAGGGGTGGAAGGCGCGGGAAAGTCGACCCAAGCCGGCCGGCTCCTTCGCGACCTCGCGTCGTCGGGCCACGGCTGTCTGGTTCGCGAGCCTGGTGGAACCCCGCTGGGCGAGCGGATTCGCGCCATCCTGCTGGCCGATCAGGGGGAAATGACGCCGGCGGCCGAAGCGCTGCTGTTCATGGCTTCCCGAGCGGAGCTGGTGGAGCGCGTCATTCGCCCCGCGCTCGATCGCGGCGCGGTGGTGATCGCCGACCGGTTTTTTCTCTCGACCTATGCCTATCAATGCGGCGGGCGGGAGCTTCCCGAACGCACTGTGCGTGAGGCCAACGCGCTGGCGACCGGGGGGCTGGTACCCGATCTCACCCTGCTGCTGCGCATGCC
>JBPCLX010000337.1:0-8669 GCA_051002815.1 Gemmatimonadaceae bacterium | reverse complement strand
ACGTCGAGCAGCTCGGCGGCACGCCGGTCCCGCGGGTCGCGTCCGGTTCCGGCCGGTGGATCAGCGAGGTTGTTCGAGGGGATGTAGCGGAACAGCTCTCGAATCGCACCTAGCGACGCAAGCTCGGAGTCGTGGGTGAAGTGCGACACGCCGGATACCGATCCATGCGTGTCCGCGCCGCCCAACTCCTCCATCGTCACATCCTCGTGCGTCACCGTCTTCACGACGTTGGGTCCGGTGACGAACATGTAGGAGGTGCCGCGCACCATGTAGATGAAGTCGGTGATCGCCGGCGAGTACACCGCCCCTCCGGCGCACGGCCCGAGGATTGCCGAGATCTGCGGCACCACGCCTGACGCGAGCGTATTGCGCAGGAATATCTCGGCGTAGCCGCCGAGCGACACGACCCCTTCCTGGATGCGCGCGCCGCCGGAATCGTTGAGCCCGATGACCGGCGCGCCGTTCCGCACGGCGAGGTCCATTATCTTGCAGATCTTCTCCGCGTGCGCCTCCGACAGCGAGCCGCCGAACACAGTGAAGTCCTGTGAAAAGACGTAGACGAGCCGCCCGTCGATCCGGCCGTAGCCGGTGACGACGCCGTCCCCGTAGATCTTCTGCCTATCGAGCCCGAAGTCGGTCGACCGGTGGGTGACGAAGCGGTCGAGCTCCGCGAACGTACCCTCGTCGAGCAGCACGTCGAGCCGTTCGCGCGCCGACAGCTTGCCCTTTGCGTGCTGGGCCTCGACTCGCCGCTCTCCCCCGCCCAGCTCCGCCTGCGCGCGCTGCCGGTCGAGATGCTCGAGCTTTTCTCTCATTGACATGGGCGGAAGCTATCGGCACGCAGGGTGAGTGCAACTGGAAATGAGAAGTGCGAGTTGCGAAAGGGGTCTTCGCACCTCGCACTTACTCTTCGCAATTCGCAATTCGCAGTTCCCAACCCCTTCTTAGTCCTCCCCTCGACCCCCTACTCCTCTTCCAACTCGTCGATGTCCGGGATCGCTGCGAGATCGATAGGTAAGCCGAGTCCCAACGCCTCTTCTTCCTCCATCGGGATGATCTTCGACGGAGTTTCGGGACGCGGCGGCTGCTCTTCCGGGATCGCGGTAACGGCGAGGACTATACGCCGGTGGATCGGATCGACCTCGAGAACACGCATCTCGAGATTCATTCCCTCGTAGACGATGTCGGCAGGGCTGTTGACCGGCTGGCCGAAGTTGAGCTGGCTGACCGGAATGAAGCCCTCTATGTCGTTGCCGATGTCCACCACCACGCCCTTGTCCATCAGGCGTACCACGTGACCGGTGAGCTCGGTGCCGACCGGGTAGGTCTCACCAATGTTCAGCCACGGATCCTCCGACGCCTGCTTGAGCCCGAGACTGATGCGCTTGTTCTCGGCGTCGATGTTGAGGATCACCACGTCCACCGTGTCGCCCTTCTTCACGACCTCGGAAGGGTGCTGCACGCGCTTGGTCCAGCTCATGTCGGAGATGTGCACCAGTCCATCGATGCCGGGCTCGATCTCGACGAAACCGCCGAAGCTCGTCAGGTTGCGCACCTTGCCACTGATGCGCGTGCCGATCGGATACTTGAGCGGCAGCACGACCCACGGATCCTGCTCGGTCTGCTTCATGCCGAGCGAGATCTTTTCTTCGTTAGGATCGACCTTGAGCACCACCGCCTCGATGATCTCGCCAATCGAAACGAGCTTGCTCGGGTGCCTGACGTTGCGCGTCCAGCTCATTTCGCTGATGTGCACCAGCCCTTCGATGCCCGGCTCCAGCTCGATGAAGGCGCCGTAGTTGGTGATCGATACGACCTTGCCCTGCACGCGAGTGCCGACCGGATATTTCTCGGCGACGTCCTTCCACGGATAGGGCTGGAGCTGCTTGAGGCCGAGCGAGATGCGCTCGCGGTCCCAGTCGATGTCGAGGATCTTGACCTCGAGCTCCGCGCCGATCTGCACCATCTCTGACGGATGCGAGATGCGTCCCCACGACATGTCGGTGATGTGAAGAAGCCCGTCGACGCCGCCCAAGTCGATGAACGCCCCGAAGTCGGTGATGTTCTTGACGACGCCCTTCCGGACCTGGTCCTTGGCGAGCTCCTTCATCAGCTTTTCGCGCTTGCCGGCCCGCTCGCTCTCCAGAATGACGCGGCGCGAGACGACGATGTTGCGGCGGCGCTTGTTGAGCTTGATGATCTTGAACTCGTACTTCTGGCCGAGCAGCTCGTCGATGTTAGGCACGCGGCGGAGCGCGATCTGCGAGCCGGGGAGGAAGGCGTCGACGCCCATGAGATCGACGACCACACCACCCTTGATCTTCTTGACGAGCGTGCCTTCGACCGGCTGGTCGCTCTCGTAGGCTACGCGGATCTTCTCCCACACCCGCATGAAGTCGGCTTTCTTCTTCGACAGCACGACCGAGCCTTCCTGATCTTCCAGGTGCTCGAGCAGGACTTCGACCTCATCGCCAGGCTTGAGGTCGGGTAGATCCTTGAACTCTTCGAGGGGGACGGTCCCTTCGGACTTGAAGCCGATGTCGAGCACGACCATGTTGTCGCGGATCTCGAGCACGGTGCTCTTGACGATTTCGCCTTCCTCGATGGACTCGAGGGTCCCCGAGTAGAGCTCCATCATCACTTCGAGCTCTTCGGCCGAGTACTCGTCCTCCTCCCACCGATGGTCGTGGGTGGCGAGCGGGCGGAGCTGGCTCTTCTGCTTGTCGCGCTTCTCGCGCGCGATATCGAGTTCGTCCTGCGTGTCGAGCTGAGGCATGTGGACTGAGTCTCCGATTCGCGGAAAGTCTCTCGCCGCGACGAGAATGGGGGACAAAGAAGGGCCGCGGATCCCTGAACTGCGGAACCGCGACTCCTGTAGAACCGTGAACTATAGTAGGGGGGGAGGAACGAGAAAAGGGATCAGGGATCGGGGATCAGGGACTGACCCCACGCCTCATCTTCAGCTATGTCCAACCCCTATTCCCCTTTCCTGATCCCCGATCCCTGATCCCAGATCCCTTTCGTGATCCCTGCTCCTCTCGCTCTTGCCAGCGCAGCGATCCGGTCCACCTGCTCCGCCTGGGTCAGCGAAGTCGTATCGATGAGGACGGCGTCCAAGGCCTGGACGGTCTGGGTGGCGTCGCGGGCATCGCGTTGCACGATGAGCTCGGTCTCGGCCGCGATCTCTTCCTCCAACGGGCGGCGGGCGAGGCGCTGCATCAGCCTCCGGCGGGCCCGTTCCCACGGATCGGCCACGAGAAAGATCTTGAGGTCGGCGCCGGGAAAGACGACGGTGCCGATGTCGCGGCCATCGACGACCACGTCGTGGCCTACGGCGGCATCGCGCACCCGGTCGTTCACCCAGTCCCGCACCGGCGGCATCGCGGCGACCCGTGAGACGTGCCGCGTGACCTCGGTTCCGCGAATCTCCTCGCCGAACGGATGGCTGGCACGCACCGGCGCGAACGCTCCTCCGTCTGGCGCGAGCGCGATGTCTGCGGAGGCGGCGAGCACGCGCGCCGGAGACAGCTCCTGGTCAGGCATGCCATCGGCCATCGCAGCGAACGTCGCGGCCCGGTACAGTGCCCCGGAATCGATGTGGCGAAAGCCAAGGCGCTCGGCCACCCAGGCCGCAGTGGAGGACTTGCCTGACGCGGCGGGGCCATCGATGGCGATGATCATGGCGCGCGGGACGCGCGAAGCGCGACGGGCGACGCGGGGGTCACGGCGCGGGACGCGCGAAGCGCGACGTGCGACGCGGGCCTGGTGGTTCAGGGCGCACGAGTCACTCGGCGGAGATCATTCCAGAATCCGGGGTAGCTCACCGCCACGCATTCCGGGTCGTCGATGGTAATGGCGTTGCCGGGGAGTGCTGCGAGCACGCCGAATGCCATCGCGATGCGGTGGTCGCCGTGCGTGCGCACGGTGCCGCGCAGCGGCGCGTCGCTGCCCTTCACGGTGAAGCCGTCCGGCTGCTCCTCCGCTTGAGCGCCGACGGCGCGCAGGTTGGCGACGACGGCGGCGATGCGATCGCTCTCCTTGACACGCAGCTCGCCCGCGCCCGCGACGGTGGTCTCGCCCTGGGCGCGTGCGCCGAGGATGGCGATCAGCGGCAGCTCATCGATGGCACTCGGTATCGCCGACGCTGCGACGGCGATACCGCGCAGCGCGGCCGGTGAAGCGGTGATGGTGCCCACCGGCTCACAGCCAGTCTCGTGTTCGTCGCTTATCTGCACTCCCGCGCCCATCTGCCTGACGAGCTCGAAAAAGCCGGTGCGCGTCGGATTGAGCCCGACGTTCGTCAGGCGCACCGCGCCGCGGGCACTCAGTGCGGCGAGCGCGATGAAGAACGCGGCGGACGAGGGGTCGCCCGGCACGGTCATCTCGAAGGCCTGCATCGACCCGCGTGGTGACAGCGAGGCCGTGAATCCCCGGGTCACGATCTCCGCGCCAAAGGCCCGCATCATGCGCTCCGTGTGATCGCGCGACCGCGCCGGCTCGGTGACCGAGACCTCGACGCCCGCACAGTAGCCGGCCAGCAGCACCGCGCTCTTCACCTGCGCGCTCGCGGTGTCGGACGTCCACGCGATGCCGTGCAGGTCACCGCCATCGATCGTCATCGGCAGGCCATCGCCCGCATCGCAGTGGAGCGTTGCACCCATGGCGGTGAGCGGCGCGGCGACGCGTCGCATCGGGCGCCGGCTCAAGCTCGCGTCGCCGGTTAGCCGGGAGCGGAATGGGTGCGCCGCGAGCACGCCGGCGAGCAGCCGCGCGCTCGTGCCGCTGTTCGCGCAATCGACATCGGAAGGCGGTTCGCGAAGTCCGCAGTGACCGACTCCCGTTACCACGAGGTCAGTTTGTTGAGGCGCGGTCTGCACTCCACAAGCCTGGAGTGCGCGTGCGGTGGCGCCGACGTCCGCGGAATCGAGCAGGCCGCGAATGCGCGAACGGCCGTCGGCCAGCGCCGCGAAGATCAGTGCCCGGTGCGAGAGCGACTTGTCACCGGGAACGGCGAGGGTGCCGTGTACGGAGAGCGCGTTGCCAGACAGTTGAGTCATGAAGGAAATCGACGCGTTGCATTGCGCAAGGTTCACATGTGCGTCGAACAATCTAGTTCGCTCCGGTGCATGCCGAGCGTCGTGCCCTGCCGCCCCGGGGGTATTCCGCTGACCTCATGCGGAGAGGTTGCGAACATCTGCGTAACCTGTCGGCGCACAGCGCGATGCAACGGCGTATTTCATATGAAGAAACTCCTTGACAATCCTTGGCCGCTGATGATCTTAGATCTCACCTGCTGAGGTACTTCCTGCGGCGCCCCCCGCCGCAGGTTGCACCAGTGGATTTGATCTGCAAAGGCAGGTGCCCCCTCAGATGCTCGGCGGTCGAAACCCGCTGAGTTCTCACCGCAGTTCCCCAGCCCGGAGGGAGTCCGTGCGTTTTATCTCGTCGTTTCTCGGCAGGACCACGTTGTGCGTGGCCGCCGCGTTCGTGGCGATGGTCGCCGCGACCCAGGCGGATGCGCAAACGGGGAAACTGACAGGCGTCGTGACCGACGCAACGTCAGGAGCTCCAATCGAAGGCGTGCAAGTGGTGCTGCAAGGCACCGGGTATGGCAACCTCACATCGGCGAACGGGCGATTCTTCATCATCGCCATTCCGCCCGGCACCTACAGGGTGCAAGCGCGACGCATCGGGTATCAGACCCAGCAGACTGAGGTCCAGATCCTGATCGACGTCACGCGCGAACAGAGCTTTCAGCTCGCGACCGCCACGCAGCAGATCCAGGATGTGCAGATCTTGGCCTCGCAGGACAACCTGATCGGCGACCTCACGTCGAGCGGCACGTCCACGCAGATCACGACCGCGGAGCTGGAAGCGCTGCCGGTGCGTTCGGTGCAGGAGGCGCTCACGCTGCAGTCGGGATTCCAGGAAATCCCGAGCGTGTCGACGGACCTGACGTCGTTCACGTCGTCTCGCCGCAATGCCAGTTCGCCGATCATCATTCGTGGCGGACGTGGTGGTGAGACGCTGCAACTGATCGACGGGATCCCGGTCAACAACTTCCTGTTCGGCGGCACCTCGCTCGACATCACGAACAAGGCCATCCAGAACGTCGCGACGTTTCGTGGTGGGCTGGAGCCGCAGTACGGCAACGCGCTATCGGGGGTCGTGAGCATCGCGACCAAGGAGGGCGGCACCAACATCGCCGGCTCGCTCGAGTACGAGACATCGCGGGTTGGCGGCGCGTTCGGCAACACGTCGGATGAGCTGCGCGGGTTCGACTTCGTGGACGGCTATCTCTCGGGACCGGTGCCCGCCACGAGCGAGAAATTGCGGTTCGTGATCGCCGGCCGGGTACAGAACGAGGCGGCGCGTGTCCTCCAGTTCGATGACCTGATCTTCAACCCGTTCCAGGTCGATACCCTCAGCCGTGGCTCGGACGTGCAGGATGTGCTCCCGGGGTGGCGCGCGATGGGCTTCAACCAGCAGCGCGACATGTTCGGCAAGCTGACGTACCTGTTTACGCCGACCACGAAGCTGAGCGCCGGGATCATCGATTACGAGCGGCAGCGCATGAACGTGCCATTCGACTGGATGTTCACGGGCTTCAACATGGCCGAGGCGTGCGTGAACGCCTATCAGGGGCAGTACGGTGACGCGATCAATGTGGCCGACGTGTGCGACACGTTCTACGGCTACGACTTTACCGCGTCGAGCGGGCGCGTCGCGGACGGCACGCTTGCCGGTTACCAGTTCACCAACCCGGCGGTGATCACGCAGCGTCGGCGGCTCTACACCGGAAAGTTCGAGCAGACGATCAACCGGTTCAACTACCGGCTCGTGGGGGGCTTCTTCGACCAGTCCCGCGAGACCTGCGCCACGTTCTTTTCGGGCATCTGCATCGGCGAGCGCATCGCCGATACGAACTTCAGCGGCCGTTTCGTCACCGCGGGTGTGACATCGCAGTCGCTGACGCCGACAGAGGGAACCGACGAGATCGCCGGTAACGACAAGATGCAGACGGTACTGTTCCGCGCCGATGCCCAGCTTCAGGCGACGGATCATCACAATCTTGCCGCCGGCGTGTTCTATCAAGGACATGACATTGAGTTCCGCGAAGTACGCGACATCGGACTGAACAACATCTTCCTCCAGCCGTCGGATTTCGCTGCGAAGCCGTGGGATGCGGCGCTCTACATTCAGGACCGCATCGAGTACGACTTTCTAACCGTGCGCATCGGCGCCCGGTACGACTACGGTCGCGCGTCCGGCACCTTCCTGCAGTCGGCGCTCGATCCGACCAACGGTACGACGATCACCGAGGTGTGCAACGACCCGACTCGGTTCGGCCTGCCCGAAAACTTCGGAACGTTCACCAACAGCGAGGGCAGGACGTTCACAGGGCTAGCGGCATGCTCCCAGCCAGAGGCGACCAACAAGCGTGACTCGGCCGTGGCAGTCGCGTTCCGCGACGACATGGGCCCGGCTGATGCGCGGACTGCATTCAGTCCACGGCTCGGCGTCAACTTCCCGGTGACGGAACGTTCCTCGGCGTTCTTCAACTTCGGCGTGTATTATCAGAATCCGCTGTACGTCAACGTGTACCAGGGCACGGGCATTGGCACTCCGGCCGAGGGCACCGTCTCGGCGCCGGCGTTCCGGAATCAGGAGCCAGTGGGCAACCCGCAGCTCCGCGCGGAGCAGACGACCTCCTACGAGGTCGGCTATCTGGCGGAGTTCGGGCGCAACTTTGGAGTGCAGCTCGTTGCCTTCTCCAAGGACCAGGCTGGCCTGACGGGCATTCGTCAGGGCGGCATTCGCGAAGGCTCGCTCACCGGCGTGTTCGACCCCGGTGTCACGTACGGCACCAACTCCCCGTCGTACACTGTGCTCGTCAATCAGGACTACAACACTGTGCGCGGAGTGGAGCTGGAGCTGCGCCGACGGCTGGCCAACTACTGGAGCGGGACACTGAACTATGCGTTCGCGCAGGCGACCACGAACGCGGCGCCTCCCGACCTCGAGAACCAGCAGCTCGGCGAGGGCGACGTTCCGTCGCGCAACGAGATCCGCAGCGATGCGGACCGGCGCCATGCGGCGAATGCCACGTTCACGTTCCGGGTGCGCGAGCAGTTGCCCGACATCCCATTGGCGGCTGCCCTGCGCAATACCACGCTCGGGGTCACAGCGCAGTTCTCGTCAGGGTGGCCGTACACGCCGCAGCTGACCTTCGCGGGTGCCTCCCGCGACCGGCTCGAACGGAACAGCGGCACGGGAACGTCGAGCTTCCAGGTGAATCTGCAGGCGCAGAAGAACTTCAATGTCTCGAATGTTCAGTACGGTCTCTTCATGCGTGTGACGAACCTGCTGGACCGTGAAAACTGCGTGCAGGTGTTCGAGACGACTGGAAACTGTCAGGCCGGCGCCTCGGCGCAGGCACGACTCTCGGCAGGCAATTTCACGGGCGAAGGCGAGCAGTCCACGTTCTTTGACCGTCCGCAGTACGTCGGACAGCGGCGGTCGTTCACCGCCGGCGTGCGCGTCAACTTCTGAGTTCTCTCCCTGGAGGAGGGGGATTTGTCCCGCGCCCCCGCTCCCAACCCGCAACAGAAGTTCTCCCGTTGGGGTTTTCGGCCAGTCCGTTCCGAAGGAACCGACCTGCCCCGGGA
>JBPCLX010000336.1:0-3835 GCA_051002815.1 Gemmatimonadaceae bacterium | reverse complement strand
TGCCCGCACCAGGGTGCCTTGCTCGGCGAAGGCGAGCTCGATGGCACCACCCTCGTATGCCGCAACCACCGCTGGCGTTTTTCGGTTGAGACTGGCCGACGCCTCGGCGGCCCGCAATGCCTCACCGTCTGCCCGGTCGAGCGGCGGGGCGAGGAGCTGTGGGTCGACACCTCTCCGCTGGTTCACGATAGGCAGGCGGCGGAGAGTCTCGCAGTTCGCCCTTCACAGTTGGTCCCGCTCGACGACCTGCCTCACAAACCAAACTTCCCCCTGCTCGGCAACATCCTCCAGCTCGAGCTCGGCCGACTCCACGAGATCCTCGAGCAGTGGGCGCGCGACTTCGGCGGCCCGTTCACCTATCGAGTGGGGATTCACCGGGTGCTGGCGCTCTCCGATCCGGCGCGCATCGAGCAGGTGTTGCGCGCGCGGCCGGAGACCTTTCGCCGGGCCTCTACGCTCGAGCCGATCTTCCGCGAGATCGGGGTCGCCGGACTCTTTTCGGCGGAGGGTGGCGAGTGGCGCGGGCAACGAAAGCTCTCGATGCAGGCGTTGTCGCACCGGCACCTGCGCGGCTTTTACCCTACCCTGGCAAGCGTCATGGTACGACTCCGTAAGCGCTGGGTAGGCAAGGCGCGGGACGGTACGGTGCTCGACATCGCCGATGAGCTGAAGCGGTTCACCGTCGACAGCACGACGTTGCTTGTGTTAGGTCACGACGTGAATACCATCGGCAAGGACGACGACGTGATCCAGCGCAAGCTCGAGCACGTGTTTCCGGCACTCAGCCGCCGGCTCTTTGCGATCTTTCCTACATGGCGGTGGTTCAGGACGCCGGCTGACCGCAGGCTCGACCGTGCCGTCGCCGAGTTACGGGTGTGGTTGCGCCATCTACTCGAGGAAGCGCGTGCCCGGGTCGCCGCGGATCCTGCGCGCGCGGCGCAGCCGGAGAACTTTCTGGAGTCAATGATTACCGCGCGCGACGCGGAGGGACGGCCGTTTCCGGACGAAGTGATATTCGGTAATCTGCTCACAATGCTGCTTGCCGGCGAAGACACTACCGCGTATACGCTCGCCTGGGCGGTTCATCATCTGTGCGATGCGCCCGAGGCGGCCGCGAGGCTCCGCGAAGAGGCCGACGCCACGCTAGGCAGCGAGGCGGCGCCTGGCGACATCGACGCGGTAACCCGGCTGACTTACGCCGGCGCGGTGGCCAACGAGACAATGCGTCTCCGCCCGGTCGCACCGCTGCTGCTGTTCGAGGCGAATCACGATGCGGTGGTGGGCCGTATTTTGGTCCCCAAAGGGCAGTGGCTGATGCTGCTCACCCGTCCTCCCGCGGTGGATAGTGACCATTTCGGGGATCCGGAGATCTTTCGTCCCGAACGTTGGCTCGACGCGGCGGCAACCGGCGGCGCGCACGATCCGTCGGCGCACATGCCATTCGGTTCCGGTCCGCGGATTTGCCCGGGACGGACGCTCGCGCTCACGGAAATGAAGATGCTGCTGGCGATGCTGTACGGGGCATTCGATGTAGAGCGAGTGGGCGACGGCGAAGCGGTGGGCGAAGCGTTCTCGTTCACCATGTCGCCTGTCGACTTGCGGGTGCGGCTATCGCCGCGCTCGCCCTCCCGCTCCGCCGCGGCTCAGAAGCTGTCGACCCCTCGATAGGCGGCGATTACCGCCGCCTCACCTTCCTTGCCAGGCATGGAGTTCCCATGCTCCATGCCGAGCACGCCGTCGTACCCCTTGCCGTGGATGTGCCTGAACACGTTCCGGTAGTTGATCTCGCCGGTGGTCGGCTCGTTACGACCGGGATTGTCGCCTATCTGGAAGTAGGCAATCTCATTCCAGGCATGATCGATGTTGGGGATGAGATTCCCTTCGGTGATCTGCTGGTGGTAGATGTCGAACAGGATTTTGCACGCCGGTGAGCTCACCGCCTTGCAGATCATGTACGCCTGCGGAATCTTGGTCAGGAACATCCCCGGATGGTCGCGCCACGGGTTGAGCGGCTCGAGAACCATGATCAGGCCGTGCGGCTCGAAGATCTCAACTGCATGGCGCAGGCTCTCGACCGCATTCGCCGTCTGGTAGTCCATCTCGAGACGCGGATGAAGGTCGCCCATAACGACGGTCATCCATCTGGCGCCGACCCGCTTTGCCACCTCGACCGATGTGCGGCAGTCGGAGAGAAACTTGTCGCGCATCGCCGGGTCGCCCTTGGTGAAGCTCGGCTGCCCAAAGCCGTTGGAGTTGGCGACGAACACCCCCATGCGCATTGCGTGGCGTTGCAGCGCCTTCGCGATCCGCTCCTGCTCGGCCACGGGACGCTCGCGCATTCCATTGTCCTCGAACGCGGAGAATCCCGTGTCGGCCATGAAGTCGATCTGCGAGACGACATCCTCGCCGCCGTGATGCCGGAACATGCCGGCGTGGGGCGCATAACGAAGCTTGAACGCCTGACCCGACTCCGCCGAAAGCGGCTCACCTACCTCGCCAACCCGGCCGAGCCTGGCGGAGGCGGCTCCGGCCGCCACGGTGGCACCCTGCCGCAGAAATTCCCGCCTCTCGATGACCATGCGATTCTCTCCGAGACGTGACACGTGCTGATTGCGCCCGCGTGCGACGACCGCACCGCTTGCAGATCATGGGCGTCAGGGGAATTTTCGTCAAGGAAGCTTGAACTCGTGGGCCTCGCGACTGATCAGCCGTTGGTGTTCCGTTGATCATTCAACACTCGCAGGATCGAACGGATCGTATTCCAATTCCGAGTGGTCGCCGGAGCTGACCGGCGCGCATGTGTCGCCCCCGATCACCCAAGATGTCGTGACTACCGTTCAGCGCCTCAAGACGCGGGCCGGGTTTCCCGTGGCCCGGAGCCTGGCCGTGCTACACCTGCCGCGCGCCACCTACTTCCACTGGGCTGAGGACGGCGGCAAGCCACCGCGCGCGCCGCAGTCGTGCCCAAGGCGCCTGGATCACCCGGACGAGCGCGCGGCGCCGCTCAGAGCTTCTTGCCCACGACGTTGTTGTCCTCGTTCGATTCGGGTACGACCTTGAAGAAGTCGACAAATACCTTTACGTAAAGCGTCGACGTCCCGAGCTGCTTTCCCCGATGACGAGGTCCGGTTGGACAGCCGTGATTTGCCGAGCGATCGCGTTTCTATCCAGTACCTCGCCGGCGTTCGCCCCGGCGTCCAGCGGAAGCATGACAAACACGATGCCACCCAGCTAGCACGCCTTCATCGCGCCGGTGAGCTGGTCGCCGTACGCATCCCGAGCGAGGCAGAGCAACGGGTGCGCGACGTGGTGCGCTGTCGGGAGACCTTCCAGCGCGAGATCCTCAAGTCGCGCCACTTCGGTCTGGTCGGCAAAGGCGTTTTTGCGAAATGGGAAGATCCGAGGGAATTCGAGAAGGTCTATATCGATAAGGAGATGGGGACGGTGGCATGGCCGGGCGATTTGGACCTTGCACCGGACGGTCTCTACCGGGAAGTGGACTCGGTGGCAGGACACCAGACGCGTTCCCGCGGCATGCCCATCGGATAACATCCCGGTTTCCTCTGCGCCGCTGGCGCCGTCCGTCTACCTGGAGCCGCTCGCAGTGGATCGCGAGCGTGCAGCTCCCCTGTAACTGATTGGGGCGTCAGGCGTCGGTGCCGATGCAATGCTCTGGGATCGAGGGGAGCCCCTCGTGAGCCCGTAATGGTGTATGGCCGCCACTAAGGCGCGCTACTGGAGAGCTCAATAGGCACCCGCCGGCTGCGGTATCAGGTCCGTTCACTGATTAGAGCGACCCATCCAACCGGTCGCATGGCCGATCACACCCCCTTGC
>JBPCLX010000335.1:0-3185 GCA_051002815.1 Gemmatimonadaceae bacterium | reverse complement strand
TCCCGGCGCACCGTCAGGTCATCGATGTAATCCGAATCGATTTGCACTCCGAGACCCGGTACATCGCGCGGCACATGGACCATACCGTCCGCATCCATCGTCCATTCGGGCCGTACGATGTCGCGCTCCCAGTAGCGGGCGCTCGGAGAAAGGTCGCCCGGCAACGAAAAGTTAGGCAGCGATGCAAGGGCAATGTTGTAGGCGCGTCCAACGCCGCTCTCCAGCATTCCTCCGCACCAGACCGGAATGCCGTGGGCGCGGCAGAGATCATGGATGGCGAGCGACGAGGAGTAACCGCCCACACGCCCTGGCTTGATGTTCACGATTCGGCCGCTGCCTAGCGCAATCATGTCCTCGGCGCGCTGAACGTCGAGGATCGATTCGTCCAGGCATATAGGAGTACGCAGCCGCTGCTGCAGGGTGGCGTGCCGCACCAGATCGTCCTGTCCGAGAGGCTGCTCGAGCATGATGAGGTCGAGCTCATCGAGCTGTGCCAGGTGATCGGCGTCGGCGAGCGTGTAGGCCGAATTGGCATCGACCATTAGATGTACCTGAGGGCCCAGGGCCTCGCGAACGGCGCGTACGAACGCAATGTCCACTCCAGGAGCGATCTTCAACTTGATCTTGTTGTAGCCGGCGACCTGAGCGGCGCGTGCACGCTCCACCAGCGCGTCCGGCGAGGGCTGAATGCCCAGTGAAATTCCGGTGGCAACGCGATCGCGCGAGCCTCCCAGCAGCGCGGACAACGAGATGTCTTCACGCACCGCAGCGATGCCCCAGCAGCCCATCTCCAGCGCGGCTTTGGCCATTGGATGGCCGCGTACGTTTGCGGCGAGCACCCCCGCCGCATCGCGCGGCGTCGACAGCGTCGCGGAGAAGAGCCTCGGAGCCAACCACTCGCGGATCGCCAGCCAGGCCGTGTCGATCGTCTCGGAGCTGTAGTTCGGTTGTTCGCCGGCCACACATTCGGCCCAGACCACATGCCCATCAACATCAACGAGCGAGACGAGAAGGATGCGTCGTTCGGTAACGACGCCTGACGAAATGCGGAAGGGCTCCTTGAGCGCAAGACGAATCTCGCGCAGCTCGATCCGGGTAATGCGAAAAGTCACGGTTTATCGGTTCTGAAGATCGGAGTGCGTTAGTAGATAAAAGCATCGTCCGGAAGCGGCGTCGCGGTAGAAGCCGCTCACCACATATCCCGCGTGCTCGGCGGCGCGAAAAGCCTGGCGCGTGCTCGAGCGCCAGCCCGCTGCCTCGTCGACTGCCCTGGACTGCACCGTTGCTATGTCGCACGGAACCTCGATGCGTATCGGTATGGAATCGTCAGGCAGATGCAGATCGCCCCCGGCGTTCAGCACCGGGGCGCCGCCAGCGATTCCGGGGGTACGCTCACCAGTAAGGTACGGCGGCGCTGCCTCGCCGATCGGCCAGGCGACGACGAAACGGTCCGTGCCGACGCCGCGATGCAGCGCGCTCGCAGTATTGCCGCCGTACATGTTCTCGACGTACTCGACGGCATACACTCCGAGCCGGTTGAAATTGAAATGGGCGTTGCGCGCGACGAGCGGGTCGTACGTCCAGTACACCCGCCTGACGTCGATCTGCTGCAATACGTCGCGCTGGTATTCCTTGAGCCGGCGCCCCAGTCCGTGGTTGTGCAACTCGGGCCGTACGGCGAGCATGTCGGACCAGTGTACCAGCTGTCCGCCCTCGACACCGGTCATCCCGAACACGAATCCGAGCAAGCGCCCATCATCGTCGAAGGCTCCTGCTGTGACCCCACCGATGCGTTGCGACACCTTGAGGATGGCGGTGGGCACCCGCTCACTGAAACCGGCGCCCCAGGTCTCCTCCTGGAGTGCCACGCAGGCGGCATAGTCTTCTAGAGAGGCGAGGGGACGAATGACAGGCAGCGGCGGCTCACCGACGGCAGCTGACCTGGGTCTATCGCGATTGCTCCCCGGAGGTGTCTTCACGTGCGGAAGCTACCCGTCGCTTTCGCGCTGCGGGAGGGTTCGTTCGGCTTGCCGCCCCGAGTGACCCGCATGTACCTTCGACGTTCAGCATCCTCTCGATAGCAGATCTACGCAATCCCTCCCACAATTCACCGCGCTTGTCATGCCGCCTCTCCGCGCAGTGTTCCTCCCGTTGATCGCCGCGCTGCTCGTATTCGCACCTTGCGAGCAGGCGCAGGCACAGCAGGCACCCCCCTCGGAGCCGGCGGCGCCCCCAGCGAAGCCCGAGGATGTCGCATCGGTCGACGCGATCATCGCTTCACTGTATGACGTCATCTCCGGTCCCGCCGGACAGAAGCGAGACTGGGATCGGATGAGATCGCTGTTCGCGCCGGGCGCGCGACTGATTCCGATGGGGCCGCGGCAGGGTGGTGGATACACGACACGCGTAATGACGGTCGAGGACTACATCAGGCTTGCCGGACCCAACCTCGAGCGAGACGGATTTTTCGAGCAGGAGATTGGTCGCCGCACGGAGCGGTACGGCAACATGGTGCACGCGTTCAGCACCTACGACTCGCGCCGCGAACTTTCGGATGAGAAGCCGTTCATGCGTGGCATCAACAGCATCCAGGCAATGTACGACGGCACCCGCTGGTGGATCATCTCGGTGCTCTGGGAATCGGAGCGGTCGGACAATCCGATTCCCGACAAGTACCTGAGCAAACCGAAATGAGAATTGCGAGTTGCGAAATTCGTTATGTAGGGTTTTCCTCGCAATTCGCACTTCTCGTTTGCATTCTACTTCCTTCGGACACACCTCCATGAAAGCCAGCCTTACGATTCTGCTCTTCGTCGCCGTTTTCTCCTCCGTCGACGCGCAGGAATTCGACACACGCGTAGCGCAGGGTGTGGAGAAGTTCACACCGCGGGCGACGGAGCTGCGGCATACCCTGCATCAGAATCCGGAGCTCGGTAATCGCGAGTTCGAGACCGCCAAGCTGATCGCCTCGCATCTCGAGGAGCTGGGTATCGAGGTTCAGACCGGCGTGGCAAAGACCGGGGTCGTCGGAATTCTCAAAGGTGGCAAGCCCGGGCCGGTGGTGGCGATCCGTGCCGACATCGATGCGCTACCCGTCACCGAGGACACGCCCTTTCCCTTCAAGTCGACCAAGCGCGGCACCTATCTCGGCCAGGAGGTGGGGATCTCCCACGCGTGCGGCCACG
>JBPCLX010000334.1:0-3268 GCA_051002815.1 Gemmatimonadaceae bacterium | reverse complement strand
AGATTCTCGATCTGAGTGCACGCTTCAATGTGGGCGCCAAGCTCGCCACGACGATACACGATGTAGCCCTTGCCGAAGGACTCGATCCTGAGCTCGGTTTTCGCGTGGTTCGCCTGGAAAGCGAATTCAATCCCCGCGCGGTGAGCCCCGTCGGCGCGCTCGGCCTAACGCAGCTGATGCTGCCGACCGCCAGTTACTTCAAGCCGGGAGTCACCCGTGATCAGCTGTTCGAGCCGAAGACGAACCTGCACATCGGATTTCGTTACCTGCGCGGCTTGATCAAGGAATACGATGGCGACGTCAGGCTGGCGCTTCTCGTCTACAACCGCGGGCCAGCGGCGGTCAACGCTGCCCGCGCCCGCGGTGAGAACCCCGCCAATGGCTACGACCGGATCGTGCTCAAGGGGTATGCGGGTTCGGGGCTGATCGGGACGGACTGAGTGCGGGACGGTGGGACGCGCGACGCGGGAACTGCAAAACGACGACGGGCGGCGAGGTAGTCTTCGCCGCCCGTCTGCGTTACCCCTCGTCGCGCGTCGCGCGTCGCGCGCCCCGCGTTGGTCGTCGCGCGTCCCTCATCCCGCTACTTCACCTTCAGTTGTTGCCCTTCGCGAATCCCATCGCCATTGAGGCCGTTCAAATCCTTGAGCTGCGTGACCGTCACACCGTTCGCGACAGCGATCTCGCTCAGCGTATCGCCCTGCCGAACCCGGTAAACACCACCCGTCGCTGCGGCGACGCCTGATGACCTGCGCGTCGTGGCGGCCGCGCTGCCGCGGACCACGATAACCTGACCCGGATAGATCACCGTCTTCTTCAGGCTGTTCAGGCGCTTGATCGACGCTACCGATGTTTTGTACTTGCGCGCGATAGTGCTCAACGATTCCCCCTTCCGTACCACGTGCGAAGCAGAGCTCGAGCCATAACGCTCGACCGAGGGATCCGGCACGTTGCGCGCAGCGGCCAGCACCTCGCGCGTCGGCACCAGTACGGCCTGGCCCGAGACCACCGCGCCGCTCTTCGCCACTCGCAGCGAGCGGTTGTATGCCGTCAACTGAGCGGTTGTGATACCGCCACGTTTGGCCAAAGCGGCACGCGTCTCGCCCTTGCGGCTCGTCAGCTTGCGAAAAGCCTGCCGAACGGAGTCCGGGAGCGCGGTGAAGGCAGAATCGAACGCCCCGGCGCTACCCGCCGGAATTCGAACCGTGAACGAGTCGCTAGGCGGAGTCATGCCGCGGAGCAAGTGCGGATTCAGGTCGGTGATCTCTTCGACCGGGCGCTCCACCGCGGCGGCGACCGCCGCCAGCGGCGTCGCCTTGCCCACGCGCGCCGAATCGAATGCCAGCGGCTCGCGAACTTCGACTTCGAGCCCGTACCGCGCCGGGTCCTTAGCCACCAGCGCCGCGGCAATCAGCTTGGGCACGTAGTCGCGCGTTTCCCTGTGCAGGTAATTCTTTTCGGCGAGCGCAAAGAACACATCGTCGCCCTCGGACTCGCTCAGATCATCCGCATAACGCTTGATACCGCGAGAAACGCGGCCCGGCCCGCCGTTATAGGCGGCAGCCGCCAGATAGAGCGAACCGAACTGATCCTTGAGCCACCCCAGGAACTTCACCGCGGCTTCCGTCGAGCGAACGGGGTCGCGCCGCTCGTCTACCCACCAGTCGACACGCAACCCGGTCCCCTTCGCCGTCGTCGTCATGAACTGCCACATGCCGACGGCCGCTGCCCGCGAATATGCATGCACATCGTAACCGCTCTCGATGAGCGCCAGATACATCATGTCCTCCGGCAACCCGCCTTCCCGCAGCTTGGTACGGATCATTGCTTCGTACCGGGTACCCGCGGAGATTTGCGATGCGAACGGCTTTTTGGCCGCCCCGGTGAATCGTTTTACGTAGTAGGCAACGCGGTCGTGGGTTTCGTACGAATGCACGTCGATATCCCACGTCGGCTCCAGCGGCTCTGACTCGACGGCGCTATCGCCGAAGAGGCGAATCGCTTCGGCCATGACCTCCGGAGCCGCCGGAACATCGACTGGACGCTCGTACTCCGGACTGGTGCTATCGAGCGCCGTCGCCGAGGAGGGAAGCTGTTCGGGGGTAACTGGGGCTGCTGCGCGCGAAGGTCGCGCGGATTGGCAGGCGGAGGCGGCGGCAACGAGAGCCAGCGCGCACGCGAGCCGCGCCCTCACCGCGCTCGCCCCAGAATTACGACAGCGCGAAGCAACGGCGCATGCGAGACGGCGGAGCCGGCGGGGAAGTTCATTTCATGTCTCCGGGGAGTGCGACCACGGGTGAGCCAACGCGGGAAATCAGCGGGTGGCGATGAAGTTTCCGAGGACGCGATTAGTGGCGTTGAGAACGGCAACCACCGCACCGCGCACTGGGTCCTCTTCTGCAAGGCAGACCCCCAGTAGCCGCTGCGGACCCTGCCCATTCCGCACATCCATGCAGACTATAATAACATTTGCATCGAATGCGCGAACCGCTTTCACGCCGATCAGCTCGAAAGTACAGGAGCGTTCGGCAAACGATTCCAGCGCCCTTAACGTTGCTTCAGCGGCGACGCGCAGATCCACCATGGTGTTGGACTGACCGGACGCCGTGCCCCGGACCTGAATACCGTCGACCCAGTCGAGTGTCACGTCGGCCGTACACCGCCCGTCCGGGGTGCGGACAAAGCGGAAATCCGAGAATTGCAAACGCTCACGACGGCCGCTGTGCGGCAACGTCGAAGAGAATGGATCCTCGGGCCGGAGTGGATCCGGCGGTACGGGCTCGTGCATCTGAAGTAGGGGCGTGAGGGCTCTGTTGGGTGAACGATCCAACCTCGCAAACGCAACGCGCAGCCCATGTTGACAGCGATGTGGCATATATTCGTCCGCATGAGCATTCTTTCAGTCACCATCCTCGTGATGGCCGTCACCGCGCACCCTTCGCAGGAGCCTCTCGAGGCCGCGATTCGGTCACGGATCGCCGAGGTACCCGGGGCCCGGGTCGCCGTAGCATATCGGAATCTCGCTCGCCCGGATTCCCTGTTTCTGAACGCGGACAGCTCCTACCACGCCGCCAGCACCATGAAAGTGCCGGTGATGGTGGAGCCTTTCCGGAAGGTCGATGCAGGAGAGCTGAGGCTCTCGGACTCGATCCCTCTGCGCAACGAGTTTCGCTCGATCGTCGACGGGTCTCCCTATTCTCTGGGTACCGGCGATGACTCCGACAGCTCTCTCTACGCCCGCGTCGGCAGCTCCGTGCCTCTAGCCGAG
>JBPCLX010000333.1:0-8669 GCA_051002815.1 Gemmatimonadaceae bacterium | reverse complement strand
CCGCGGTGGCGGCACGGAGCACATGCTCCGGAGCGCCTGTGCGCGCGAACACCGCGGTCAGGGCGTCGCGCGCGACCAGCCACGCCTGCGCGTGCTCGGCGCGCTGCGCGAAATCCAGCCACGCACGCACCGATGCGGTGTCACCCGGAAGCGCGCGCAGCGCGTTCCAGCCGGTGCGCGGCGATCCCCACTCCAGCTCCAGCGAACCGATGATGCGACGCGCTCCGGCCGCGATCGGTTGGGCGAGGAGCACGGCGCGGATCTGTTCGCGCGCTTCGCCGGTAGCGGGGAGAAGAGCGAACAGTGCCGCCTGCTCGAGGTATGGCGACTCGGCGACGACTATCCGCCACGATCTTGCCGACGGCTCCCACAGTCCCATCGACGCGCGCAGCTGGGCGAGTTCCAGCTCCACGCCGCGCGTGCTACCTAACGTCAATCCGGCCCGCCTCAGTACGCTGTCGGCCGCCGCCGTCTGACCACTCTGGAGCAAAAGGCGCGCGTACTCGCGATATGGCGCCGCGTCGCTCGCTGCAACCTCCGTCCACGCATCGAATGCCGCGCGCATCCCAACCGGATCCGCCAGCATGCGCAGCGCACGCAGCTTCATCGTGTGGAGAGTCGCATCAGCCGGCCGAAGGGTGAGCGCGCGCTGCACCAGCGGAAGGAGAGAGTCGGTAGCGCCGAGCGAAGCGTAGGCCCGCTCGACGCCGAGCAGAGCTGGAAGGTTCGCCGGCTCGGTATCCAGAACTTCTCGATAGGCAGCCGCCGCCTCACGAAAGCGCTCGGCCTCCTCGAGGCTCATTCCGCGTGTCAGCGGGTCCTGCGCCTGCGCTCCAGCACTCGCCAAGGCTGACACCAACGCCACGCACAGCGTGACGGCGCGGCTACGGACGCTCCGCATTCAACCGCTTGAAGTATTCCAGCACCGCGCGCCGCTCCTCGGCGGTGAGTCCGCGCAGCTCGTTCCAGTCGGGCTCGCGGAATCGTGTTGCGTCTCGACCGCGAGCATCGACTCCGGGCGTGAACTGTTCGCCACCGGCCGCCGCCTTCGATTCGCGCTCCCCCTGCTCCTCCCGCTCCTCCTTCTGCAGCGACAGGCCGGCATCGAGCAGACGCCGGAACAGCCGCTGCTGCCTATCGACTACTTCCGCATCGAGCCGCCCCTGCTGAAGCACTTCCGCTATCTGACGCATCTCGCGCGCGAGCTGATCGGCCCGGCCCGACTCGTCAGCCTCGCCCGCTTCCTCGAGCTGCCTGGCCAGCTGCCGTTGACGCGCACCCAACATGCGCGCCTGTTCCGACGCCTGCGCCCCGGGCATTGGCATGATCGTCGATGCCTGCGCGTTGATCTGTCCCTGCTGCTGCGCCAGCTCCTGCATGCGCTGCAGCATCTCCTGCATGCCCGACGCGCTCTGCGAGCTCGATGCGCGCTCGCGGTCGCGCACCAGCGCCGCCGCCGCCTGATTGAGCGCACGCGCCGCCTGCTCCATCAACTCGGCAGTGCCGTTGCCGCGTCCGCCCTGCGCGACCTGATCGGCAGCCGCCTGAACCTTCTGCCGAGCCTCGCCCATGGCGCCTTGCGACTGTGGAGACACGTGCGCCGACTTGCCCGCCTGCTCCTGCATCCGCTCGGCTACCTGTTCGGTGCCCTGCCGCACAGCGCTCTGCTGCGGCCGCAGCTGCTCCGGCGCCGTTCCGCTTCGGGCCTGCTCGGCAAGCGCGCCCTGCTCGCGCGAGAGCTGCGTCAGCTCCTGGATCGAGCGGTCGAGCTCACCGGTGAGCTCATCCTTCCATTCCTCCACCTGCTGCTGGCGCGCGTCGGCCAGTTGCTGCGCCGCCTGCTCCATGCGATCGGCACCTTCGCGGGCCGCATCGGCTCGTTCCTGCTGACCCGCCTGACGATTCTGCTGCTGGCCCGATTGCTGTTGGCCTGACTGCTGTTGAGACGCTGCCTCCTGCCGCTCAGCGCCCTGTGCTGCACGCTCCATGGCCTCCGCCGACTGTTCGGCGTTCTTCGCCGCGTCCTCGAGCTTTGAAGGGCCAGCCTCGGCCTGCTCCTTCTTCAGCCGGTCGGCGATCTCCTCGATCCGCTCCTTCAGCTGTTCCGCATCCTTCGACATGGCCTTCGACTGCTCGGCCGTCTGCTGCTCGCCGCCAGCAATGGAATCGGCAAGTGCGCGCTCCCGCTGCGCAAGCTCTTCGGCATCGTCGTGCAGCGTCTCCATAGCGCCTTCGAGCGCGGCACGCTTCATCATCTCGGCCATGCGCTCCAACTGTTCGCGCAGTCGCTGCTGCTCGGTCTGAAGCTCGGACAGCGACTTTCTCGCCTGTTCAGAAGCAAGGTCCCTGGTGGCTTGCTGGAGCTTCTCGAGCTGGGCCTGCATTTCCGGCGTCAAAGCCTCGGCGAGCTGCCGCTGCACCTCCTCCAGCTGCCTGGCGAGAGATGAGTCGAGCGCGTTGGCAGCACGCAGCTGTTCTTCCAGCGACTCGGCATCGCGTTGGAGCGCCCGCACCCGGTCCTGAAGCTCCTGTTGCTCGCGCGCGAGCGCTCGATTGCGCTCGGCGTTCTCGAACGACATCTCCTGTGGAGCTTCCTCGTCAGGCCGTGCCGGCGTCGCGCTCGACTCGGTCCGGTCGCTGCGTGATCGCGCGGCCTCACCGGTCCTGCGCTCCAGCTCCTTCTGGTCGCGCGCGGCATCGTTGGCCCGCGCCACTACCGAATCCGCGAGTGCGCGCGCCATTTCACGCCGCTCGCGCAGGCTCGGCACGCGCAGCACGAGCTCGCGGCTCGTTCCCGTCTGCCTCCACGGCGATGCGTCGGTCGCTTCAACCACCACGTGCAGCGCATCTCCGGGCTCGAGCCCGCGAGTGGCCAGATCGACCGGGAACTCGCCCAGCCACTGGCTTTCGCCAGGCTCGGCGACCGCCTGGGTGACTGAGGGCTGGGCCTTTCCTCCGTCGGGCACGCGCCAACTGCGCATAACGACTGCGGCCACGCCATGATCATCCGACGCCGCCACGCGCAGCGAGAGCCGGCCATCGGCGAGCACCACCGTGTCCTGTTGCGGCGCGAGTATTTCGGCGACGGGCGCCGAATCGGACACCACCTCCAGCTCCATCGGTGCCGGAACGTCCGCGATCGGCCCCTGGACTCCCGTGGCGACCCACGTCCAGCGCCCCGTAGCCGGTGACGTAAGACGGCCGCTGAAGGCATGATCGTTCGGCGTAAGGCTCACGGTGTCAGCGTCGCGCACGAGGGAAACGGTGCGCAATGCCACTGACGCGCGGCCCCGTATCGAGAGCACCGTGCCGCGCGGGATTCGAGCGACCTCGCCGGTGGGAAGTACCTCTGAGGCACGGCCGAGATAGGCGGGATACTGAGCGCGTACCGCCACGTCGCCCACGAACGGCCGGTCGGTGACCCTGATCAGTACCGTGTCGCTCTCCACTCTTCCGTCGCCGGCCACCAGCAACAGATCGGCATCGACGGGACCGATCTGTACCGTGGCCAGCCGACCGACGACCGGCAGCGCATCCACCCTCCACGAACGGCCGGTGGCGCGCGATGCAAGGGTGATGCTGCGCCGATGGGGCGCAAGGATCGACAGGCGAATCCGTTCGCCGCGCAGCACGGCCGTTGGCGCATCGACTATGCTGATCGGCTCGAGCAGCGCGCCGGTATAGGCACCTAACGGATGCCGCATCGCCCGCCATCCGTCGGGAGAGGCAGAGGCCGCCGCCCCGAGGGCGAGCACGCCGAGCACCGCGGCAGCGCCGGCGACCGCGCCGCGTACCAGGTGGCGGCGCTGCGCCCTGGGCGCCAACGCCCCCCGCGTGGCACCGAGCGTGCGGGCGAGGGATTCCGCCGCGCGCCGTCCCAAAGCTCCGCTCTCCGAGACCTCCAGCGCGCCGCGCAGCGCTCCGGCGCGCAGATCGCGTTCTCGCTCGATGGCAGCCGCCACATGTTCGCGTGAGGCGCCGCGCTGCAGCGCTCGTCCCGTCCACCAGCTTGCCCCCGCAATCAGCACCAGCACCAGCAGCCAGGCGAGCAGCGGGACGACTGGCAGGCCGATCCACCGCGCTTCACCCAGCACCAGCGCGCCGCCGGCAAGAACCAGGGCCACCAGCGCCAGCGCGATTCCCGCGCCCTGCGCCGCCAGCGCCAGCGTGGTGCGCGCGCGCTCTCGCGAAACCAGTGCGTTGACCGTCACGGGACCGGCCGGCTCGTCATCGCATAAGCGAACAGGTTGACGCCCATGCGTAAGGCGGCCTCATGCAGCTCGGGCGGATCCTTGTGCACCTCCGGATCCTCCCAGCCATCGCCAAGGTCCGCCTCGTAGCTATAGAACAGAACCAACCGGTCACCCATGAAAATTCCCAAGCCGCGGGGCGCCCCGCCATCATGCTCGTGGATCTTCGGCAGCCCTTTCGGAAACTCGTAGACCAGGTTGTAGATCGGGTGCGTCAGAGCCACATCGACCAGCGGACGGTCTGGAAAGGCCCGCGCGATCTCGCGCCGGAAGCTCGAGTCGAGCCCGTAGTTGTCGTCCACGTGCAGAAAGCCGCCCCGCGTCAGGTACTCGCGCAGCCGTCCGATCTCCACGTCGCTGAACCTGATGTTGCCGTGACCGGTTGCGTGGACGAACGGATAGTCCCATAGCCGGTCGTCGGTGAGCGTGACGCGTGCTTCGGTGGGCTCCACCCGAAAGGTGGTGCGTTCGCGGATCGCCTGAATGAGGTTAGGCAGGCTGGATGGATTGGCATACCAGTCTCCGCCGCCGTCGTACTGGAGCCGCGCCACCGCCAGCCGTGGCGATTCCGCTCCGAACGCGGCGGCGCCGGCAACAACGACCGACAGCAGAACCAGCCGGTAAGCTTTCATGCTTCCTGTGCCACGCGATAGGCAACGTTCCGTGCCGCGCCAAACTCGGAAACGATCGCCCGGGCGACATCCCGCGCCGTCAATCCTTCGGCACGCAATGCCTGAGCGCGTTCGCGCATGGCATCTTCGCTGGGTGCGACGACCGTTGCACCTTCGAGTACGATCACGACTTCTCCTCGCGGCGGGGCTGCCTCGTAATACGTCGCGAGCTCCCCCACCGTTCCGCTTCGCAGCTCTTCGAACTGCTTGGTCAACTCTCGCGCCACGACCATACGCCGTTCACCGGCCCCTGACGCCACCAATTCGCCGAGCGTCGCCGCCACCCGACCCGGCGCTTCATACAGCACGCTGGGGTGTAGACACTCCACCGCGGCGGCAAGCAACGCGCGCCGTTCGGGGCCCTTGCGCTCCGGAAATCCAAGAAAGGTGAAGGCTCCACCCCCGAAACCGGAGGCGACGAGCGCCGCAAGAACCGCCGATGCGCCTGGTATCGGCACCACGCGAAGCCTCGCCTCGCGCACCGCCGCCACCAAACGCGCTCCAGGATCGGACACGAGCGGCGTTCCTGCATCGGTCACCAGCGCCAGACGAGCCCCACCACGCAGCCTCTCAACGAGGCGGGGCGTAACCCGCGCCTCAATATGCTCGTGGTACGCCTCCATTGGCGTGCTGATTCCGTAATGATCCAGCAAATGCCGTGTATGGCGGGTATCCTCGGCGAGAATAGTATCCGCCTCCTTGAGTGTCGTGACCGCCCGAAACGACATGTCGCCGAGGTTGCCGATCGGAGTGCTCACGATGTACAGCACGCCCGCGGGAGGGGCTTCGCTCACTCATACCTCCGATGTGCAAGCGGGAACGGAAGAGAACGCGCTTCTCAACCGCTCCCGCCCTGGCTCGCTACCGCCGGCCCTTCAGCCGACGTGCTGCTTGAACTTGGTATCGAGGTGCTGCTTGGGAACCGCGCCGATCACCTGGTCGACAAGTTTGCCGTCCTTGAAGAACAGCACCGCCGGAATCGAGCGAATGTTGTACTTCAGCGCGGTCCGCTGATTCGCATCGACGTCCAGCTTGGTAACCTTGGCGCGGCCGGTGTACTCGGCGGCGAGCTGATCCAACGACGGCGCTATCACGCGGCAGGGGCCGCACCATTCCGCCCAGAAGTCCACAACCGCCAGTCCCACGTGCTCCTCGATCTCCGCCTGAAAGGTCTCGTCGGAGACCGCGACCGCGTTAGACATTCCGTACCTCCGTGACGGGCCTTGAACTACCCGCCGGTCCGTTAAATTTATGCCCTCGATTCCAGGAGAGCGCTTCAATGCCTTCGTCTCCTCGCCGCGGCACGCGCATCGCCCATGTTGGCATCGCGGTGCAACTGCTCGACGAGCTGCTTCCGTTCTATCGCGATGTGCTCGGCATGCCTGAGCGTACCCTCAACGACGCTGATGGAGCGCGCATTGCCGCCGTAGAGGCCGGTGACTCGCTCGTCGAACTCCTGGAATCGCGCTCCAATGACTCTCCTATCGGTCGATTCATTGCAAGGCGCGGTCCCGGAATCCACCACATCTGCTTTTCGGTGGATAATCTGGATGCCACGCTCGACAGGTGTCGCGCCGCCGGGATTCGCCTGATCGATGACACCCCACGTATAGGTGCCGAGGGAAAGCGGATTGCGTTCCTGCACCCCTCGTCCACGGCGGGCGTACTCATCGAACTGTCGGAACACTAATGCCCCGCCCGACGTCGGCGTTCCCGACCTTCCGGTAGTGCTCCCTCGCGTCATTCCGGCGAAAGCCGGAATCCAGAACCTCCAGGAATCGTCACTACGGTGAAGGCCCAGACGTGACTTTACTTTCCCAGCGACGATCAAAGGAACTTCTGACGCCTTCACTAGTTCTGGGGAGGATTGCGGCAGAAATCCTTGACGGGATCGAGCTCCGCGCTCTCGACGAACCACCGGCGTCTCGGCCCCTCGACGGCGGTGAACGGTGTGGTCCGCTCACGCTGCGAGTTGACAAGGGTCACCTGAAAGACGCGTTTGCCTGACAGTCCAGGTGCATCGTTGACAATACGGTAGTTATCGTGTGCCAGGTAACATTGCATGATTATGATGGCTTTTTCCTGGTAATCACGCGTCATCTGGTTGCGAGCCGGGCCTTTGTCGGTCCCCCAAACCATCGAGGTCGCCTGAATGTCCTGGCGTTTGATGGTGTCGAGGAAGCGCTCGACGGCTGCCCTCGGGTTGGCCGCGCCGGCTTCCGTTGTGGATGCCGAGGAGGGACTCCCCGGTGTTCCGGTTTCCACCTGCTGCGGCTGACTCGCGCATCCGGCGAGCATTCCGGCGAGCACGACAGCGAGAAGTTGCTTCACGAGGGACTCCACGAGGGGACGCAGGCGAACCTAATGGCGGGAAAATATGCCAGCAACCCACCAGCGGCTTTACATCAATGTCGATCACGTTGCCACGCTGCGGCAGGCGCGACGGGCAACCGAGCCCGATCCGGTCGAGGCCGCTCGGTCATGCGAGGATGCCGGCGCTGACGGCATAACCGCGCACCTGCGCGAAGACCGTCGGCATATTCAGGACCACGACGTCGAAGGTATCGCAACATCGGTCCGAACCGTCTTCAACCTCGAGATGGCTCTCACCGAGGAGATGCTCTCCATCGCCGAACGTCTGCGACCATTTCAGGTTACGATCGTGCCCGAGCGCAGAGAAGAGATCACGACCGAAGGCGGACTCGATGTAGCTCGCGACCCGAGGGCGCTGCGCACAGGGCTCGCCAGGCTGAAGAGGGCGAACTGCCGCACCAGTCTTTTCATCGATCCCGATGTGAGCGCCGTAAGGTTGTCGCACGAGCTCGGCGCAGATGCCGTGGAACTGCACACGGGCCGGTACGCCAACCAGTCCGGCGATCCGGCCCAGGTCGCCTCGCTGCACGAAGCCGCCCAGGCCGGCCGTGCGCTGGGATTGGCGGTGCATGCCGGGCATGGGCTGACCGTCGCCAATGTGGGTGCGGTGGCGGCCATCGCCGAGATAGAGGAATTGAACATCGGACATCATATAATCAGCCGCGCGGTTTTCGTGGGACTCGATGCCGCGGTGCGCGAGATGCGTGCGGCCATGGATGCGGCGCGCTCCAGGGTGCGTTGACCGTGTGGACGTGGGGCGCGTACATTCGCCCGCACCTGGTTTGGGAGTAGAAATGGCTTCAGGCACTTCGGCGCTGGACTTTTTCATACTCGAGGCCTCGGGCTACATCGACGGCCTCGATTCCCTGCTCGGCTCGGCCGGCTCCACCGGACCGGACCGTGAGGGATTCGTGCGCCTCACCCGAGCGCTTCGCGGCAATTCGGTGATGTACCGCCAGCCTGGGGTCACCACGGTCGCAACCTCGCTCGAGCAGTGTGCCCGCGCATTCCGGGAAGGGCGTCTCTCCTGGGCCCCGCACGTGCAATCGGCGCTGACGGCGACGATCGACGACCTGCGCATTCTCGTGCGCAACGTTCGGCAGTGGAAGGAGGCTGACGATCAGCGCGCCAGATCGTGCGCCGCCGCCCTCGACGCGCTGGTGCCGCGCTCACCCACGCCGAGCACCACCGTTCAGGCCGCAACCGAGGCGGGGGGTCGCGCCTATCTAGCGCTCAAGGCGCGGGAGCTCGCCGCTACCCTCTCCAGGGTGGCTTCGCAACCTGGCGATCCGGCGGTTCGTGGTGCGCTGCTGCACGATGTGCGGGTGCTCAGCGGAGTAGCCCTTCTGCGTGAGTTTCCGGTGCTCTCGCGCGT
>JBPCLX010000332.1:0-2580 GCA_051002815.1 Gemmatimonadaceae bacterium | reverse complement strand
GATCGGCCAGGGGAAAGAGCCGGGCGAACATCTGGAGATCCTCGTCGCTGGTGTGGCGCGACAGAGATTTGGTATCGGTAATGATGCCGTAGAGCAACGCCGTCGCGAGACGCGCGTCGATCTTCTGCTCATCGGTTGCGATCAGGTATTCGGCGGCCATTGTCGCGCTGGCTCCGTAGGCGGTGCGCACATCGCGGTGACGCGTGCGAAACCGGCCGCCCGGCGGGTGATGGTCGATCACCGCCGCAACCTCACCCAGCTCCTCGCTGAAGTACGGTGGCTGCACGTCGACGAGTATGAGCGGACGGCGTTCGTCGAGCGATTGCTCCGAAACCTGCTGGATCCGAATCGCCAGAGCATCTATCAGCCGGCGGTTTTCGGGACGTGTCACTCGCCCGCAGCTGACGATCGGTGAATCCTCAGGCGAAAAGCCGAGCGCGGCCCGAAGCGCGAGCGAGGCAGCGATCGCATCGGGATCCGGATCGTTCTGCACGAGAAAGGTGCAGTGTCCCGCGCCGCGCAGCGCCCGGCGCAGCGATCTCAGCCGCTTGCGAGCCTGAGCCTTGCGAAGGACGGTGAGAATGGCGTCGGCGAGCAGCTCGCCTTCGTCGATCCAGGTAATCCCCTCGCGTGTACTGGTGTGCCGCCGTCCGCGTTGGCGTGCGAGAACCACGACCTCGGATGCCGGGAGTGCCTTGCAGATTCCGCGGGCGGTGCGGGTCGCCCGAGTCTCGTCCGCCAGATCGACGATCGCGAGCAGATTCTCACCGGCTAGATTCGCGTAGGTCTTTGCCCGCGTAGGATCGCCGCGCACGTGCGTAGACCACGGAGGCGGCTGACCTTCGTCGGGCATCCAGAGGTGCACCGTACGACCTGCCAGCGCGCTCGCGCGCAGGGCAGAAAAGCGCTCCGGGCGGTCGGAGATGAACAAAATCGGCGGCTTGCTCATGCGGAATCCGGCATTCGGCTCTCTTGCCTCGACGTGCATGGAATCCTAGCTTGGCCGCCTGCGATCCAATCACCCCATCGAGGCCACATCATGCGAGACTCACTCCGTCATGCTGTTGCGGAGTTCATAGGCACCTTTGCTCTGGTTTTCGTCGGCAGCGGCGTTCTGCTGCTCGCCCGTGCGACCGGACAGCCGATTAGCCTGCTCGAGATTGCATTGGCCCACGGGCTCATCCTCGGCGTCATGATTACGGCGACCATGCGGATTTCAGGCCACCTGAACCCCGCGGTGACGATCGGCTTCCTTGCGACGCGCCGCATCGCTCCCACGATGGCGGGGGTGTACATCGTGGCGCAGCTCCTCGGGGCGATCATTGCTGCCTACACGCTCAAGGCAATGTATCCCGAAGGGGACTTCATGGCGGCGCGCGCCGGCGGCACCATGGTAGCTCAGGGGGTCACGACCAGTCAGGCGTACATCCTCGAAGCGATCGCCACCTTCTTCCTCGTGTTCGTGGTGTTCGGCACGGCCGTCGATCCGCGATCCCCGAAAGTAGGCGGCATGGCCATTGGCTTCACCCTGTCGGCCAGCATCCTGGTGATAGGCCCGCTCACCGGAGGCTCCCTGAATCCGGCGCGATCCTTCGGGCCGGCGCTCGCATCGGGATTCTGGGAGGGACAGTTCATTTACTGGCTCGGACCGATTCTCGGCGGTATCGCGGCCGCGGTACTTTACGACTGGCTCTTCCTCCGGCGGTCGATCGAACCGGTGGATCACGGCGCCGTCGCACCGAAGTAGCGCGGGATGCGGGACGCGGGATGCGGGATGCGGGATGCGGGGACGCGCTAAGCCGGATGCGGCGCTGAAAGCACCCGTCCCGCGTCCCGCGTCGCTCGTCCCGCGTCGCTCGTCCCTCGTCCCTCGTCCCGCTCGTCACGGTCCTAACGTCAGGTATTTTTGCTCGTACAGCGCCATGCCTTCGAGTATGGCCTGCGCCGCTCTCTCGCTCTTTTCCCAGCCCAGCACTTCCATTCGTTTGCCCTCGAGATCCTTGTAGATCCCGAAGAAGTGCTCCACCTCCCGCAGGTAGTGCTGGGGAATGTCGGCGATGTCGAAGTACTCGCCGTACGATGGATCATGGCAGGGCACCGCGAGAATCTTGTCGTCCGGCTCGCCGCGGTCGAGCATCCGCAAGACCCCGATCGGCCGCACGTCGATTTGACATCCTGGAAACGTCGGCTCGTTGAGCAGAACGAGCACATCGCACGGATCGTTGTCCTCCGCCAGCGTTCGCGGAATGAATCCGTAGTCGCCCGGGTAGTGGACGGCCGAGTACAGCACGCGGTCGAGGCGAATCAGGCCGGACTCCTTGTCGAGCTCGTACTTGTTGCGACTGCCTGAGGGAATCTCCACGACGGCGGTGACTATCTCGGGGGGATTGGATCCCGGACTGAGATCACGCCACAGGTTCATCATGTCGCCTGTTCCAACGGAGGGGGCGGCGCCGCCGCGTCCTGGGCATAACGATCGTGCAGCTTGACGGGCTTCGCCACTTTCCTCAGCCGCATGTTCAGCATTTCCACTCCCAGCGAGAACGCCATCGAGAAGTAGATGTATCCCTTGGGTATGTG
>JBPCLX010000331.1:0-15020 GCA_051002815.1 Gemmatimonadaceae bacterium | reverse complement strand
CCTGGCCGCGCTGCTCACCCGCTTCGCCAGGCAGCCGCTCACCTAACGCCTCGAGCGACCGAACGAGGCCACGCGCCTGCTCCAGCGCCCGCGATTCACGCGCACCCTGAGGCTCGCCAACCGCGCGCTCGGCCTCGGCGATGCGCTCCCGCGCGCGCTCGATCGACGCGCCGATCTCTTCCTCGAAGCTGCGGATGTACTCCGGCGAGTTGCCGCGAATGAGTCCCTTGGAGTAGGCGATCCGGTCGCGCAGCCGGTCATCGCGCACGCCTTGCGCCGCTTCCTGGAGCTTGCGCGCCGACTCCGGCTGGTCACGCCGCCCTTCGCGCGACAGCCGGTCGAGGTCGGCCGCGAGCTCGTCCACTTGCTGCGCCTGCGCATCCTTACGCTCACTGAGACGCCGCACCTGCTCCTGCCGCCCGGCGCCGTCCGTTCCCTCGAGCTCCCCGACCTCCCGGGCGATCTCCCGCTCGCCGTTAGCCAGGCGGTCGGCATTGCGACGAACACCTTCCAGATCGCGGCGCAGCCGCGAACTGCGGGTCTCCTCGAGACGCCGGCGCGCATCGCGCAGCCTATCGAGTGCAGCTGCCCCTTCCGCCGCGGTGCTCTGCTGTCCTCCCGCCGCGGCACGCCGCATCGCTGCCGCCGATTCGCGCAGCCGGCGCGCCGCATCCTCCAATTCCGGTGTGCGCCGCTCGCGGGCCAGCCGCTCCAGCTGGCGAGCCGCCTCCTCCGCCTCCTCGGCCAGCGCGCGCTGCGCGGAGCCATCGCCGCCGCTGCCGCCCTGCTGCCCGAACGACCGCTGTTGCCGCTCGTTGGCCTGCTGCTGGCGTGCCGCAAGCCGACGGAGCCGCTCGGCGACCTCATCGACCTGCTCATCTGCCTGACGCTGCTCGCCCCGTTGAACGGTCTCGTACTGGTTGCGCAGCTTGTCAGTCTCGAGCTCGAACAGGTCGGCTAGATCCTCCGCCGCACCACCACCGCCACCTCCGCCCTGGGACTGCTGTCCGCCCATCGCCACCTGCACGTCGCGGTACTGTGCCTCGGCCTGCTGTAGATGTCTGAGCGCCCTCTGCTCGGGAGCGAGCGCATCGTTGGGCTTGCGCTCGCCGAGCTGAGTTTCGGCTGTCTTCATCTCATCCGCGGCCGCTGCGAGCGCGATGGTTATCTGGTGAAAGGTCGAATCCATTCCCATTGCGCCGCGCTCGCCCAGCCGGCGGACGAGAGTCTCCACCTGTTCGCGCAGCTTTCCCTGGCCGAGGGCGACGGTTGTCACGGCTTCTCGGAATGCCGCTTCGTCCGATTGTGCCCGGTCACGAATGACATTGAAGGTGGCCGCGACTATCTCGCGCTGCTGACGCGACATGCCCTGCGGAGACTCCGCGCCGCCACCACCACCGCCGCCGCCGCCGGACTCTGCCTGACGATAGTCGCGGCCGAACGGACGGACGTTGAGGAAATAGATGTCGCTGCGGGCCGGCTCCGTTCGGTTGGGACGGCCATCGGTGGCACGTACGTGATAGGCGATCAGGTCACCCGCTTCGAGGCTCATCTCCTCGAGAAAGAGCGTGTGGCCGGCGGTCGTGCTGGCCCGGCGGCCGCCGCGCACCAGCGGCACGACCTGCTCGGCGCCGCCGTTAACCGTGTAAACCAGCTCCATGCCGCGGACGACGTAATCGTCATTCGCCTCGGCTTCGATGAATACTTCCTCGATGCTCGTCACCTGTTCGTCGCGGCCAGGACTCGTTACGCGCACCGTCGGTGCTTCATCCTCGAGCACATCGATCGTATAGTCGAGCGAGGCAGTGACCCACCGGGCGTCCGCCGCACGCAGCTCGATGCGATAGGTTCCCGGTTCTTTCACTACCAGATCGCCCTGAAGCGCGGCCGAATCGCCAGGCGCGATCAAGACTGTGTCCCGACCATCGATGATGATCCGACCTTCGGCGCTCGGCATCGTCGGCGTGGCCGTGAGGCGAACCGTCGTACCACGCAGCGCTGCGATGTCGCCACCACCCTCTACCTGCTCCGGCGGACGGCCGGTATAGCTGGGGAAGCGGTACTCGAGGTCGATGCGATCCACGTACGGCAGCGCGACGACGTCGATGCGGAACACTCCCGAGCGGATGCCGTTTGCCTCGATGTAATACGTCGTCGGCTCGGTGAGATCGAACAGCCTTACGCCGAAAGTCGCCGAGTCGGCGCCGGGATCCATGGCAATCCGTTCCCATTCGCCCTCGAGGCCACGCCGCACCGCCAGCGTCACGTCACTCGTTGCAAAGCCTCGCAGCCGCGCGGCGATCTCCTGATCGCCTCCCTTGGCGATGCTGGAATTCCCTGGCTCCACCGAGATGGCGAACGGGGTCGCCGCTTCAGCGCTGCGCCAAGGGGTGAGCAGCACGACGGTACCACGCCGCAGCCATTCAGGCCCGGCACCCAGCAGTATCACGCCTATCAGAACGGCGACGCCGAGCGTGGCGAGGGCGCGCTGGATCGGAACACGCTCGACACGACGTCCGTCATCCACCGCACGAGCCCGTGCAAGTGCCGACTTCTCCAGTTGAGCTCCTAACGTCGAAGCGCGCGCGGCGGTGTCGACGTTCCCCGCTCCGTGCTCCACCGCGCTCAGCAGAGCCATTTCCAGAGAGGGCTCGTGTTCCTCCAGGTAGAGGGCTACCTGGTCGTCAGGCAGACGGCGCATGAGCGGACGCGCCAGCAGCCACGCCGCGGCGACGAGGAAGGCGAGTACCACCAGCACGCGAGCAGCGATCACCGCCCTCGGGTCGTATCGCAGTTGCTCGACGCCCGCGGCGCCGAGCAGAAGGAGCGCGAGTGCGACCGCAATGACCAGTGCGGCGCCATGAAGCACGACGCGCAGACGCCAGCGCATTCGCGCGGAGCGGATGACCGACTGCAGGTCCTCGGAGCGTGCGGTACGAGCGAAACGGCTGATCATGCATCCACCTCGTCAGGCGCTTGCGATATGCCACAATGGCGCGCGTTCATGCGATTCCCGAAAAGCGGCTCAGGCGGTTGCCGAGAACCGTCTCGGCGGCCAGGGCCACGAATGCCGCCGCGAGGAGCCACCACCAGAGATGGCGGCGGCGCTCGGGTTCTGCTACCCCATCTACGCCAGCATTCAGTGAAATCGCCGACGGGTCCGGCGGGGGGGCGGATATTGCGAGAGCAAGCTCCTCCGGATCCACGCGGCTCAGGTCGGACTCGGCCGTAGCGACGTTCGCGGCTAGCGCGACGCTTCGGCTCCCCGATTCGGGCTGCAACTCGTAGAATCCGCGTTCTCCGAATTCGATTACCGGGCGCTGCTCCGGCGGGATGAGCATGCGCTCGCCCGAGGGCGTCATGGCCACCAGCGTGCCACGAGCCGAATCGGACGCAATCCCGCTGGGGTCGCGAGCGAGGTCGGCCACCTCACCGACCGTGTACCACCGCCGCCGCTCAGCGTAGCCGGCCGCATAACGAGCGATCTGGTGCACCAGCGGGAGAAATACCGGCTGCAGAGGAAGATCGTTCCAGACTCCATCGACCGTCGAGGCTAGCATCAGCGCACGGCCGGCCCCGACTCGTCGCTCGACCAGCGCTGGTGCGCCATCGTCGAACCGCGCCAGCACCTCCGCGCCCTCCGTGGGCTCAAGCGTGCGGTAGCGGAGAAAGCGCGCGGCGGCAAAATCACCGCTTCGCGGAGCGCGAAAGACGGTCAGTGCCGGGTGCGAGCGATCCATGAAGCCGACAGCGGCGGGACGGCCGGCGGGACGATCGGCGACTTCTCCGGTAGTGGCCGGAAGAAGCGACGAGGCATCGGCTGGCCAGGGCCGGTCATTCGCTCGGGGGCCGGCCACGATCAACAACCCCGCACCTGCGGCGATTCGGGAGGCGAGCGCGCGAGACAGCTCCGCGCGTGGCGGCGGTGCATCGTTGAGCACGATGACCGCCGCCGAAGCAATATCGATGCTCGTCAGGCGCCCGGACTGAACGATGCGCGTCCGGAAGCCGGGTGCGTCGCCGATTGCGAGAGCTCGCGCGAGGTAGAGACTGGTCGTACTCGCGGCCCCGTCGCTCTCGACAATGAGCACCGGAATGTTCTCTCCCTCGGCGACGGTGAAAACGAAGGTGTCATCGGCGGTCAGTTCATCGGCGGTGATGAGCACTTCACCGCGCGCAGTACCGGCGGGAAGCGTCGCTGGAGCAAATGTTACGCTGGTCGCGCCGTTGGGTGCCAGTGTCACCTCGCGGCGATCGACTTGCCGGCCGTTGAGCGTGAGCGTGGCCGTCACCGCCCGCGGTTCGGAGTGGGTACTCGTCAGGCGGGCCGTCACTCTTGCCCGCTCGACCCCGCCCGAGACGTCGCGAGCGATCTCGAGGCCGCTCACCGCCGAATTGGGCGAATCGTCCGCACCGACATCCACCGTGCGCAAGGCGGCGCCGCCGGGAAGCCTGGCATCGTCATCGCCGCTCCAGCCGCGCCGCTGAAAATCGCTGATAAGCACGACCTCCCGGCGTGGAATGGGCGCATCGGAGAGTATCCGGCTGGCCAGCCGCACCGCGGGGGCGTAGCGCGTGCTCCGGTCGCCGGCGGTGGCCGCATTAATGGCCGCCATCGCCGCCGGCGCGTCCTCGCTCGCGGTTACCGGCGCAGCCGGCACGTCATCGAACGTGATCACCGACACGCGGTCGCCCGGCGACAGAGCGCTGACCGCGTTGCGCGCTGCCTCCTGTGCCCGCGCGAACCGGTCTCCATACTGCATACTGTGCGACCGGTCGAGCATGACGACCAGATGCCGCGGCCCGCCATCGGCGCCCGTTGCCGCGGCCACGCCATCCATCACGGGGCGAGCGAAAGCCATGACGACTAGCGCCATCGCCGTCGCTCGAAGCAGCAGCAGCAGCCAATGCCGGATCCGCTGACGCCGCGCCGCGCGATACTCAATGCGCTGCAGGAACATCAACGACGGCCATTCGACCGGTTCCTTGCGCTCCTTGTGCGTCAGGTGCACGAGGACCGGAATGGCAAGCAGGGCAAGTCCGGCGAGGAAGATGGGCGCGAGCAGTCCAAAATTCATGCGCGTACCCGGAGCGTATACTGCCGATGCGAGAGATAGGCAAACATCGCCTGATCGAGCGGCTGGGTGGTATCGAGCAGCGTGTAGTCGACCCGGCGCTCGCGCGCTATCTGACTCAGAGCATCGATATGGCCGGCGACCAGCGCACGGTACCGTTCGCGGAACTGCCAGGGTACGACGGGGATCTGGTCGCCCGTCTCGATATCGCGGAAGCTGGCCGCGTCGTCCACCGGCAGCTCGCGCTCGGCCGGATCGAGGACATGAAAGAGGATCACGTCGCTTCCACCCGCCCGCAGCGTGTCGATCGCCTTGGCTATCCCCTCCGGCTGTTCATAAAAGTCGGAGATGAGGATGCGTATTCCCTTGCGGCGCAGTGATGCGGCAGCGGTGGCGATCGGCCGATCGAGCACGCCCCCAGCGCCAGTGCTCGATAGGCGGTCTAGCGCGTGCAGTGCGGTGTACAGATGCTTGGCCGAAGGGGGAACGAACTCGCGTACGGCGCCGTCGAACGTGACCAGCCCAACGCGGTCGCGCTGCCGATTCGAGAAGAAGAGCAGGGAAGCGGCCACCATCTTGGCGTACTGCAGCTTGCTGATGCCCGAGTGGGCGAACCCCATCGAGCTGGACGCATCGACGAACGCGACGACGTCGGTGTTGGTGTCCGCCTCGAACTCCTTCAGGTAGTGGCGGTCGGTGCGAGCGTAGAGCTTCCAGTCGATGCGTCTGGTGTCGTCGCCAGGCATGTACGCGCGGTGCTCCGCGAAATCGAGAGAGACGCCCAGGTGCGGCGCGCGATGCAGCCCGCTCAGAAAGCCCTCGACCACATGCCGGGCGATGAGCTCGAGATTGGCGATCCGTGACAATACGACCGGATCGAGCACCGGTACCGAGAGCGCCTCCGCCATCTACATACCCGACCGCGGTGTGGGCACCGCCTCGAGCAGCTTGTCGACCAGCGTGGCTGAAGTCATGCGTTCCGACTGCGCGTGGAAGTTGGGCAGGATCCGATGGCGCAGCACGGGATGAGCGAGTGCGCGTACATCCTCGAGGCTCACGTGATAGCGGCCGTGCAGCAGTGCGCGGGCCTTGCCGCCGAGAATGAGGTATTGCGCGGCGCGTACGCTGGCGCCGTAGGCCACCCACTTGCGCACGAAGTCTGGAGCGGCCGAATCGCTCGGCCGGCTCGACCGCGCGATGCTGACTGCATAACGGGTGACCGCATCGGCCACCGGCACGGTGCGCACCAGTCGCTGGAATGCCAGAATCTCCTCGGCCGTCACCGCGGGCTCCATCCGGCCACGCTGAAGCGACGTGGTGGTGCGCACGACGTCGACTTCCTCCTCTTCGCTGAGATAGTCGATGATCACCTGGAACATGAACCGGTCGAGCTGAGCTTCGGGCAGAGGGTAGGTACCCTCCAGCTCGATGGGATTCTGCGTGGCGAAGACGAAGAAAGGCTGCGGCAGATCGTAGGTGGTGCCCTGCACGGTGACCCTGTGCTCCTGCATGGCCTCGAGCAGCGCCGCCTGGGTCTTGGGCGGCGTGCGGTTGATTTCGTCGGCCAGCACTATGTTCGCGAAGATCGGCCCCTTGGTGAACACCATCGTGCGGCGGCCGGTATGGGCATCCTCCTGAATGATGTCGGTGCCCGTTATGTCCGACGGCATCAGGTCGGGCGTGAACTGAATGCGCGAGAAGCGCAGGTCGAGCGACTGGGCGAGCGTCTGGATGAGCAGCGTTTTGGCGAGTCCCGGTACCCCGACGATCAGGCAGTTGCCGCCGGCTATGATTCCGATCAATGCCTGCTCGATCACATCGTCCTGCCCGATGATGCGTTTGCGCAGCTCGGTGATGATGCGGGTCCGGGCTGCGCTGAGGCGATCGGCGAGCGCGAGGTCGTCGGCTGACTCGAGCGAGACAGTTGGTGCGGCGGCGGTCAGGGCCACGGGTGCTCTCCTGCGTGCAAAAGGGTCAGTGCGTGAAGGCGTACATGATGTAGTTGACGCCCAGCTTGTACGCTTCGTTCGTCAGGTCGATCGGCAGAAAGCCCTCATCGGACCACTCCCAGTAGTCACCGATGTCGTTGTTGTAATTCACGATGATCTGCATTCGCCTGGAACGATCATTCTCCTCGAACACGCCCCAGAACTCCGATTCCACCCGGTAGTTAGGATGGGTAAACGCCAGCGATTCAATGCGATAGAAGGAGTCGAAGATGGCGTCGGATGCATCTAGCCGGATCAACCGCGCCGCCGGCAGCAGCTCCCGAATCTGTGCCTCGAAGTTGTACCAGTGCTGTCCGGCAAAATCATCGATTATCAGAAAGCCGCCCTTTTCCAGATAGGCGCGCAGCGCGAGCTTCTCCGGTTCGGTCATCGTCCAGAAGCCGGGCTCGCAGAGATAGGCAATCGGAAACTTCATCAGCTCCGGATCATCGGCGGCGAACACGTTGCCGCCCTCGAGATACGGCTCCAGCATCGTGATCTCGCTCAGGATTTTCATGAAGTTCCGCTCCGCGCGCGGATAGTCATGGTCCCATTTACGGTCACCCCGGCCGAAGCCCTCGAGATCGTTGAGAGGTGTGTACCGGATGCGGGCGAACGTAAAGCGGCCGTCGTAGGGCACGTTGGTCTCGAACTGCATCGGATCACGTCCGAAACGGCGCCCTTGCGCGGCTACGCTCACCGCGAGCGCGGCGATTCCGAGCGGTAACAGGTATCGCATAACGCGTCGATTCATCGGGACCCTCCCGGCGACTCGGGCCGCCGCAGTTCGAGGAGAAGCTCCTGGGCCTCTCGATAGCTCGGCGCCCTTTCCAGTGCGCGGAGCACTGCCCGCCGCGCGTCGTCGCGATTGCCGGCGAGCAGATGGGCGCGAGCCAGGCGATACTCGGCGGCGGCGCGGTCCACCGGGTCGAGTGCCAGAATGGCGCGACGCTCCCGTACCGCGACGCGCGGCGACGCTGTGGCTTCGGCCAGATCGGCCAGCTGCGCGTGTACCTCAGGTTCGTAAGGCGAGATGAACATCGCCGCATCCAACGCGGAAATGGCGCCAGCGGAATCACCTAGAGTCAGCCGCACCTCGGCGAGCGCAATGAGCGTCGCGTAGTCATCCTCGGCCAGCGCCGCAATTGACGTGAGCTCGCGCTCGGCATTCCGCAGTGCTCCGCGTGCGCGATGGATCGCCGCCAGCGTGCGGTATGGTGAACGCTGGTCGGCGTACTCCGGAAAGAGCGCCTTCGCTCGCTCGAGGGAGCTCATCGCCGCGGTGGTGTCACCGGCCCGGAGCCGCGTGTCTGCCTCGAGCAGCCGGTCGCCGAACTCTCCGAGTTCGCCTCCGCGCTCGCCAGTGCCTAACGTGCTGGAACCCCGAATCGCGGCGAACCGGGGCTCGAATCTTTCGCGAATCCAGCTGTTGAAGCGGGAATCGAGTGCGCTCAGTTCCAGGTCGAGCACCGAGCTGACCGCCTCGGCGGTATTGGCGCCTTCCGCATATGCCGCGACGAGCGCAGGAAGCGCGCGTTCGCCCCATTCCTCTTCTATCATCTCGCATACGAGAGATGCCTGGTAGTACGACAGACCGATCTGTTCGGGGAACTTCGGCCGCATGAATCCATCGTTGAGTGAGCTCACCGGCGCGAGCCTCCCCTCGGCAAACGCGGCCAGGAACGATGGCGTCAGGTCCGCTCCCCAGCCCGGCCGCGCCCGGCGCTCCTCGAACACCGAGATTCCCTCCGAAAGCCAGCGCGGCACGCGATGCTTCGACAGTCCGAGCGTGAACGTATGCGCCAGCTCGTGCCAGACGACCGAGCCCCAGTTGAACGATCCGGCGCCGCGAGCGCCTGGCGAGTTCATTGCCACCACATCGCCAAAGCTCACACCTAACGCGCCAAAACCGGGGAGCCCAACCGTGCGGACGGAAAAGTCGGCCGTCGAACGGAAAAGCTCCAGCCGAACCAGACCGTCGGGCTTGTAACCGTATCGCCTGGATAGTGAATCGAACGCCTCATCGGCGAGTGGAGTGAGGTAGACCGGCAGCAGCTCGGCATCGGCCGAGTCGAGCACGAACTCGAAACGGCCGGAGCGAATGGTGCGTGCGCGCGCCAACTCGTCCAGCAGGTCGAGCGTGTTCTTGGTCCACACGTCGTAGGGGTCGCCGCGGAAGGCGCGTTCCAGGTGGCGGCGCGCATCCTCCACCTCGGCGACGCGCAGCAGGTTCACGCCGCGCACCGCGTAGGCTCGCCAGGCGGTGGAGTCGCCCGCTATTCCCTCGCCCGCAATCTCCGCTGCCTGACGGTACATGCGCGCCCGCGCCGCCGACTCGGCAACGAGCACGAACAACTCCGCATCACCGGGCGCATGACGGCGCGCCGCGGCGACAGTGGCCGCGTATGAATCCGTATCCCCTGCCAGCCACGCCGCCGCTGCCCGGGCCGCCAGCGCCTCGACCGCGGTGGAGTCGATAGCCAGGGCGCGGGTGGCCTCGCTGGTTGCTTCGGCGTACTGCTCCAGGTCGATCAGCAGCCGTGCACGCAGAGCGCGCGCCGGCACGTAATCAGAATTCACCGCTAGAGCTCGATCTACGAGCGCCACTGCGCCGGGCGCGCCGTCGGCGACGTGCACGTGCGCCATTCCGATCAGCGCACGCGGATGCCGCGGATTCACGGCGAGCACTTCCTCGAAAGCCGCACGGGCGTCGGGCGCGTTGTACTTCTCCAGAAAGAGCTCTCCGATGAGCAGTCGCGGCTCCACGGCACCGCTGTCGGCGGCGATCGCGGCATCGTAGGCGGTGAGCGCATCCTTGAACAGCTGCGGATCGCGTGTGCCGAGTGCCTGCACAGCCTGGCCGACGGCGACGAGCTCCTCGCTCGTCAGGCGTCGCGGCCCGGCATTGTTGAACACATCTATGAACCGGTCGAGCGCCGCGTCGGCGGGCTCGCGTTCGCCCCGCGCGCGCTGGGCGAGCGCGAGCCTCAACCACGCGGTGAGGGAATCGGGAGTACCGGCGGCGAGTCCACGAAGGAATGCCGATTCGGCCTCCGCGCGTTTGCCGCGCAGAAGGAGCACGTCGCCGAGCGGAACCAGCATCGCCGCCGAGTCGGGCGATACGGAAAACTCGCGCGCGCGAAGCTCGGCGTCTTCGTACGCGCCCGTTTCGGTGAGTACGTCAAGCAGACCGCGGCGATCGGCCGTGATCGCGTCCGCGCGGCCTGCCAGCCCCGCGTACATCGATCTCGCCTCCTCGTACCTGCCTGTGCGCAACGCCGTAGCGGCGCGCTCTCGCAGCGTGTCAGGCGGCTGGGCGTCGCATGCGCTCATCGGCACCGCGACAAATGCGCCGGCCATCGCCGTCAGGAAGGTGCGGGTCGACCGGCGCATCACGGCTTCCCTTCCCGGGCCCGCGCCGCCTGGTCGACTTCCGCCAACCTGACGAGCAGCGTCTCGAGCTCCCGCTCATAGGTGGCCGCATCCATGCTGTCCTTTCGGGCGCGGAGTGCCTCGACCCGCTGCTCGAGCGCCGCGCGCTGGCGCAGCAGACCGGCAAGTACGGTATCGCTAGCCGCACGCGCGGCTATCGCGCCACCGCCGAGCACGAATCGCCGTGCCAGCGCACCATCGCCGGAATCATCGTCAGGGGAAGCCGTGCCGCGGCCGTCACCGTCATCTTCCAATCGCGCATGCTCGGTGAGCAGCCGGTTGTCACGCTCGTACACCCGCTGGACCTCGCGTTGCGCATATCGATAGGCTTCGAGCAGCGACAGGCGGCCGTCTTTGTCGGCGTCGGCGCCGTCGCCGGTGAATGCGGCGACGAAATGCTCGGCGAAGATGGTCTCGTTGCGCTCCTGCGCGCTGGCGGTCGCGGTGATGATTATCCGGTTGTCGCCGGCGAGCACGTTCGCAAAGTCGCCGCTGGCGCTCGCGGTGTTCACCACGGCGATCGTGCGCGGCGCGAACGAGGCGAGCTCGCGGGCCAGCTCGCTCGCACTCAGATCGGGACCGGAGATGTTGATGCGCGCGTTGGTCCCACTACCGCTGCCATGGCCGATGAGTACGAGCAACATTCGATCGTCAGGCGCGGCGGCAAGCCGGATCCGGGCAATAGCCTTGCTGATCTCCGGCCTGGTGGCGCGAGCCGAAATCCAGGAAGGGTCACGCGACGGATCGGCGGCGAGGATGGTGATGCGCTCACGTGGAATTCCGTGGCGATCGACGAGCGCGCCGGCCAGGGCGCGCGACTGGTCGTGAAATGCCGTGGCAAAGCGCGGTTCGCCGGGGATGCCGGTGACGATGAGCACGTGGGTCTCGCCCAGCGCCTGCGCGGCGATCGGGGTCGCGGGGCCCCCCCCCAGAAACAACGCTACCGCCGCGGCCGGCGCGGCCCAGCATCGTTTCATCGCCAGCGTGACCACTCCCACCATGCGACCCCCGCTCACGCGAGCCCCCGTGCGCGGCGGTACGTCCATTCCCCTGCCAGCAGTGCAGCTAGCAGAAAAAACAATACAGGCATGTCCCACAGTTCCTTTTCGCGCGTCACCACAGTCCCCGAGCTCGTGTACACCACGTCCCGCGGCAGAGCGTCCACCGTCTGCCGTGTGTAAAAGCGACCGCCGGTCCGCTCCGCCACCCGCCGCAGCAGCGGCGTGCGTAGCTCCGCATCATAGTACTCCGTGGGCAGCTCCCCCACGCGAACGTACGTTGTCGCAGATTCCAGCTCCCCACCCGCCGTGTCGGCCCGCACCGCGATCTGGTAGACCCCCGAGTCGCGCGGAGTGAACGAACCCTCGTACTCGCCGTCCCGCTTGACGATCCAATCCAGGGGCACCAGCGACGTATCGCCATTCGGCGCGGTAATTCGAGCTTCTACTCGGGCGTCGTTCACCTCCAGGTACGTCGAGCCTCGCACTTCGGCGCGCAGCGCGATAGGATCTCCCGGCTCGGCCAGGTCAGCCCCGGCGTTCGCGACCACGTGCCCAGGCACGTCGCTCACCAGCCAGCGCAGCGTCTGGCGCCAGAACGTCTCGTGCGTCGCGTCTTCTTCGGACATCTGCATCTGCCACAGCCAGGCATCCTGTACGGGGAGCGCCACCGAGAGCCCGCGGCCGTAGCGCTGGGCGGCGAGCACCACGTGGCGGGTGCTGCTCGTGGTGTCCTCCCCGGTAAGGAGCAAGGTCGCTCCGGGCTTGACGCGGCGAACCACGTTGACCGAGCTGAGAGCCGGCAGCGTCCGCCACCGGGCCGCCGACGCCTCCGCGTCAGGCGCGAGCTGGGTCACGGCGTGCCCCAACCCGGCCGGAGTAGCGGTGACGCGAAGCGGCACGAAGTACTCGTCGTCGGCGCCGGTGCGCCCGGCATCGAGCTCCACCGGAAGCACCTCTCCTAACGATGTGCCGCCGTACCCGCCCTCGGCGAACGCGCGCCGGCCGCCGAGCATCATCAGTCCGCCGCCGCGCTCCGCCACAAAGTCGGCGATCATACGCAGCTGGTCGAGCGTGAACGCGCTGGCCTCGATGCTGCCTATCACCAGTCCCTGATATGCAAACAGCTCCTCGCGCGTGCGGGGAAAGCCACCAGCGAGTTCCAGGCTGTCGTCCACGTCCAGCCGCAGGTACTTGTTCTCGGCGGTGCGCTGGAGCAGTACCACCTGCAGCTGCTCATCACCGTCCACCGCGCGCCGCAGGAATTTCGGCTCGAACCGCGGCTCGCCTTCCACATAGAGGATCTTTTCCCGCGCGTCGCGCACGATCACCAGCGCATCCTGCGAGTTGTTCTCGGCGACCATCTCGCCGTTCTGCGGCGGAATGTAGAAGCGCAGCGCGCGGGCGCCGGCCTCGGCGGCCGGTACGCGAACACGAACCGGTGTCGGCTCGCCGTCAGGCGGGAGGACGATCTCCTGCCGGCTGACTATTCGGCCGCCATCCTCCACGATCAGCGGAACCCGTGCTCCGGCGTAGCCGCGTTGCGAGACGAGCGCCGTGACGACCAGTGTCGCGCCTTCGAGCGCAAGGCGCGGCGCCTCCACGCGGCTGACCTGAATGTCGCGATCCCAGCTCTCGCGTCCCAACCCGACAGTGTAGACAGGCACGCCGCGCGCTTCCAGTCCGAGCAGAGTTTCCTCGAGATCGGTGCCGCCTGACGAAACCTGCGCGTTGTCGGCTCCGTCGCTCACCAGCACCAGCCCTGCCAACGGGACCGCGCCGAGCTCCTGACGCGCTCCGTCGAGCGCCGCCGCCAGGTGCGTACGCCCGCCGTCGAACGCCAGCTCCTCGACACCGGTGATTCTTCCGGCGGTGCGCGCCGCGCGAAAATACCGCAGCACGAACCGGTCGGAGAGCTGCCGCGCCAGTCCGCTGTCGCTCGCGAACAGCTGCCGGACCATCGCCGAGCGGGCCACACCCTCGTCGTCGGCGATGAGCATGCTTCGCGAATCGTCGATGAGAATGCCGAGGACGTTGCGTTGCGGCACGGCCTCGCTGACGGCGAGCGTGGGGCGCAGCAGCGCGAACGCCACCAGCGCGAGTGCCAGTGCTCGTAAGGTTCCCAGCACGATGCGATCGCGCCGGGTAGCGCGTCCGCGCACTCGTCGATAGGTGAACAGCGCCGCCGCGATGACGGCGGCGGCGACGAGTACGAGCAGCGCAACGGGAACGGGGGCTTCGAGCGAGAATGAGCCATGCTCGAAGACCACCGGTCTGTATTTGAAAAGAAACTCGAACAATGCGTCGAGAGCGGCTTCCATTCATCGGCTCCGCGAGCGTGGGGCGATGAATCACGCTCTCCTGAGACTACGCATCGGAACGGCATGGCGCTGTTCCGCGATTACGTCGGAGACGCAATCTGCGAACGCCGCCGCGAGCTTCGCACGCGAGGGGTGCCACTCTTACAACATCTTGACAGCGCGCGAGATGCGCGATCGGTGCGCTTCGCGGCTAGATGTCCGGGGGGAGATAACAGGCGAAATCCTGAAACAGCTCGATCCGGTTGCCCTCCGGATCACGGATCCAGGCGAAGTGCCCGTAGTCGTACCGTTCTTCCTTCTCCACTTCGATTCTAGATTCGCGAAGCCGTTCGATCAGCGCGGGTAGATCGGGCACCAGATAATTAATGACGACGGCATCGCGAGCGTGCGCGCTCCCTTCCGGACGGGGAAGAATCGCCCAGGTGGTGCGCAGGAGTCGCGCGGTGTCCGTCAGGTCACGCTGCCGGAAGTCATAATAGTACGCGCCCACCGCATCGTTGAATTCGCACTCGAGACCAAGCTTGTCTCGATACCAATCGGCGAGCGCCTTGGGATCGTCGGTATAGAGAAAAACTCCGCCGATCCCGCGGACGCCGAGCTCACTGGCTACGTCGCTCATGGCCCTCCGCTCCGATTTGTCCCGAAGTGAGTCCGCGCAAGGACGGGACCAGCAGTCGCAAAATGACAAAACGGTGAGCGAATGGCATTTGACGCGCCTGCTGCCGCTGCTCACGCCTCTGGTGCGTTTACTCCATTCGCATCCAGGTGAAAATACACACGCTCGCCCTTGAACTTTTTCTTCTCCTGGTCCCACGGGAAGAAGATCACGACCGTGAAGTCCACCCGCTTGTTCGACGCTGGGAGGTGGAGCCAACGGGCGAGATGAGTGCCGGTTACCCTGGCCTCCTCACAGACGCCCTGGGGCCCGATCACTATGTGCGTCAGGTCGAACTTGATGTCGGGAAAGGCGGTTAGGAGTTGAGTGTAGAAATTCTCGGCGCCCTCATGGCCGACCCAGCGGTGTCCCCCGGGAAACACCTCGTAGACGCAGTCTTCGGTGAGCGTCGATATGAGCCCCGCTATGTCCCGATCATCCTCGGCAATGGAGTGGCGCTTCCATTCCGATCGCACCGCATCGTAATCATCCTGCGTCACGTTCCGGCGCAACAGCTCCAGCACACGTTCCTCGGCCATCGTCACACTCCT
>JBPCLX010000330.1:0-15681 GCA_051002815.1 Gemmatimonadaceae bacterium | reverse complement strand
AATTCGCTTTCCAGGCGAACCACGCGAAAACCGAGCTCAGGATCGAGTCCTTCGGCAAGGGCTACATCGTGTATCGTCGTGGCGAGCTTGGCGCCCACATTGAAGCGTGCACTCAGATCGAGAATCTTCTCGGCTCGGTCGAGCGTGCTCCGCGTAATATCGAGCTCGGCCATCGCCGAATGGAGCGATTGGCGCAGCACTTCCGCCTCGGATTGTGCAGGCGGAGCGACCACACCTGTGGCGCTTGCTTCTTCCTGTTGTAACTGCAATAGCGCGAATACCGCGCAGACCGAGCCGATCCCCAATGCGATGCGTCTCATTTTGTTACGACGGCGCTCGCGATCACCACGGTGCACGTAATCATTTTTTATCGAATGCATCAAAACCCCTCTTCGTCAGGGTGCCTGAGTAAGCAACCAGGCGTCTACGCCCGGAACTCGGGCTATCATAAGGCAACGCGCGTGCCGTCACCGGGCTATCCATACCCCGCTGCGTCCTCCGCGTTTCTCAAGAAGGCGGATATCGGTTAGTCGAAGCCCTTTATCCACACTCTTCACCATGTCGTAGATCGTGATCAATGTCACACTCACCGCCGTAATCGCTTCCATCTCGACTCCGGTAGGCCCGGTGGTTCGCACGGTGGATTCGACCGTTATGCCTGGCAATGACTCGTCAGGTGAGATTGCGATGGCAATATCGGTGAGGGGAAGGGGGTGACAGAGCGGAATCAGCTCCGCGGTACGCTTGGCAGCGAGAATGCCGGCCGTGCGGGCCACGGTGAGCACATCGCCCTTGGCCAGGGTATTTGCCTTGACGGCAGCCAGCGTATCCGCTGACATGAGAATGGTGCCTCCTGCGCGCGCCAAGCGGTCGGTAGCCGGCTTGGCGGACACGTCGACCATGCGGGCGCCGCCGTCGGGGCCGATGTGACTCAGATCACTCATTGCCCGATGCCGAGGCTAGAACCGGGACCAGGGAGGCGGCCAGAAGCTGAGGGTTCGCGTTTCCCGAAGCGCGCTCTTTCGCCTTTTCTACGGCTTCGATTGCCGTGCCAACTGCGCGCGCGCGCGCCTCATGCTGTTGCGCCACAGCGTCACGCATGTGTTCCGCAAGCAGGAGGGTAAGTGCATCGAGCAGGTCGGTGAAGAACCCCCGGGCTCCGGTGGCCCCCACTGCCAGGGCGGCTCGGGACCAGGCGGCGCGACCCTTCGTTGCCGACGCCAGCAGCTCCCGGGCGGCGGCGAGCGCGTCATCGTGCGCCTCCATGGCCAGCAGCGCCCCTGGAGCACCTCCGGAGATTTGGAGCGCCGTCTCACTGGTTGCGCGGGCGCCCAGCCGTTCCTTGACCAGCGGGTCCGCAGTGAAGGCGCGCATGTCGCGATCGGAGAGTGGGGTGGCGCGCAGAGCGATCACGCGGGAGCGAATCGTGGGCAGCAACGCACCAGGTTCGCTCGTCGTCAGGATGATGGTGGTGTCGGCCGGCGGTTCCTCGAGCAGCTTGAGAAACGCGTTCGCCGCCTGGTCGGCGCCATCCTGTGCGACCATGCGTTCAGCGTCGCCGATCACGAAGACCTTGCGCCTGGCGAGTGCGGGAGTCATAACGGCGCGCTGTACGAGCGTGCGCACCGTCGCCACGTGAATGCCATCGCTGCCGGTCGGCCGCACGTACAGACCGTTGGCCCGCACGCGCTCGGCGATCGCTTCGGAAATGTCTTCCTGTACCTCGGCCGGCCCCGCATCGCTCGCGGTCAGGCGCGGGCGGGGAAAATACCAGTGCAGGTCGGGATGCGCGAGCTGAGTGCTGTAGCGGCACTGCGCACACGCGCCACACGGCGCGTTCTCCCGCCCCTCGCAGAGGATCAGCTGCGCCAGCCAGAGTGCCAGTCGCTGTTTGCCGATACCCCGCGGGCCGTGGATGACGAGACTCGCGGGGAGTCCATCACGCCGGATGGAGGTCGCGAGCTGCTGGCGTAGAGTCTCATGGCCGAAGATCGGAACGAGCGGCATGGAGGGAATGTAGTCGGGAATCGGGAATGGGGAATCGGGAATCGGGAATCGGAATCGGACAGCGCATACGTTGATCTCGATGTCCCGCATTCTCTACCGCGGAGGAAGCGGAGGCACGCGGAGGCTCTAGACAGGCAGATAACGGCACACTGGCATCGTTCCTCGAGCCCGCCGATTCCACCTGCCTAACTCTCTCCATTGAATCCTCGGCGTCTCTCTGCGACCTCGGCGGTGAAACGAATGCGGGGTTTTGAACGGCAGCGGTCCATTGTGCACCACTCGACGACTCTGATTGCTAGCCATCCTCCATGGCCGCTAGGTAGGCGACGAGATTCTCCTCATCGAATACGCAAGCGACAATGCGTTTGAATCGCTCCTCCTGCGTTCGCATGGCATCGACGGCGATTCGCGCGGCTTCGGCTTTGGGATAGTCGTAGGCACCTGTCGAGATGGCGGGGAAGGCGATGGTGCGGATGTCGCCCTGCTCGATCGCCACCGAGAACACGCTCTCATAGTTTGCGCGCAAAACGACGGCCTCGTCGTCGCGGCCGCCGCGCCAGACTGGGCCCACGGCATGGATCACGTAGCGCGCGGGAAGCTCATGGCCGGCGGTCAGGACCGCCGAGCCAGGAGGGCAGTGGTTCCACTGCTTCAGCTCCTCGAGGAGCGCGGGCCCAGCCGCACGATGGATGGCGCCGTCGACGCCGCCTCCACCGCGCAACTCCGAGTTTGCCGCGTTGACGATCGCGTCGACGTCGAGAGTTGTGATGTCGCCGCGCACCAACTCGATCACCGAGCGCGGTACTCCTCTGTAAGCCGCCGGGCCTCAGCGGTCATCGCCGAGCTATCTTCAGCGGTGCGGAAGAGCGCTGCCGACGCCGCCAGCTGATCGGGCCGGCCGAGCAGCAACACGACGTCGCCGACGTCCAGCGTGTCATCGCCCGCCGGATTGGCAAGGCGTTCTCCGTTTGCGCGCTGCACCCCAACGATCGATACGCCGGTGCGCTGCCGCAGCCCGGTCTCGGCCAGCGGGCGAGCTTCCATTTCACATCCCGGCTCGACCTGAACCACGTCCACCGTAAGGCCGCTGGCGAATCGTCCCAAAGTGCCGGCTGGAATTCCTCCCTCCGGCATCGTCCGCATTGCTTCGTAGCCAGTCTGGCGGATGTTGTCGACCATGCGATCGACTACGTCTCGCGGCACCAGGTAGCGTCGAAGCACTCGTGAGAATATTTCGATACTGGTCTCGAACTCCTCCGAGACCACTTCGTCGGTGCCCAAGGCGAGCAGCGGTTCCATTTCATTTACGTAACGGGTGCGCACGAGAATGTGCAGCGCCGGGTTGTACCGCCGTGCTGTTACGACCGAGGTACGAGTCGCGATCGCATCGGAAACGGCGATGACGAGGACTCTTGCGCGAGCGATGCCCGCGTGAAGCAGTATGTCCTCACGGGTGGCATCACCGTACAGAATCGGCCGGCCGCGTGCCCGCTCACTGCGGACTGTCTCCGGATTGAGGTCGATTACGACGAACCTGATTCCGGAGCGCTGAAGGACTCGCGCAAGGTTGCGTCCGTTCAACCCGTAACCGACGATCACGACGTGATCCGCCAAATCGCCAAGTTGCTCGTCAGGCAGCGTCGGCTCGGCGTGCGACCGACGCAACGAGGAAGGCAGGATACGGTCGATCCATGTGGCCATACGCGGGGCCGCACGCATCGAAAGGGGTGTGATCGCCATCGTCACCACGGTGACTGCAAGGAAGATCTGATTCAACCGGGTATCGAGCAGTCCCGCCTCCAGCCCCACCTTCGACAGAACGAACGAAAACTCGCCGATCTGCGCGAGGCCGACCCCCACGATGATGGCGACGCGCAGGGGGCGGCCGGACGCCAGCGTTACGCCGCCTGCCACGAACGACTTGATGAGCAGTACCGCGACGATTGCACCGATCACCGCGACAGGTTCGCGCGCCAGCGTGCGGACGTCGAAGAGCATCCCGATGGAAATGAAGAACAACGAGTTGAACACCTCGCGCAGCGGCAGGATCTCGCCAAGCGCCTGGTGGCTGTATTCAGACTCGGAGATCACCAATCCGGCGATGAACGCGCCGAGCGCCAGTGACAGCCCCACCGCCGCCGATGCCCAGGCGGTGCCTAGCGCCAAGAGTATTACCGTCAGCAGAAAGACTTCGCGCTGCCTGGTATTGACGACGACCTCGAGCAGCCAGGGAACCACGTAGCGGGCGGCGATCACCGCACCGCCGACGAATAGCAGGGCCTTCGCCGCCGCCAACGGTACACTGCCGGTGAAGCCGTCACCGCCGAGGTACGGCGTGAGGAGGACCATCGGCACGATGCACAGATCCTGGAAGATCAGAATCGCCAGCATACCCTTGCCGTGCGGAGTGTCCGTCTCCCCGCCATCGCTGAGGGTACGCAGTACGAGCGCAGTGCTGCTGAGCGATACGACCATTCCGAGGAACAGGGCGACCGGCCACGGCTGTCCGAACGCCTTGGCGAGCAAGGCAACCAGGCCAACAGTGCCAGCGACCTGAACACCGCCGCCGAGGAGCAGGAAGGCCCGCAGCCTGACGAGCTGCGTCATCGAAAACTCGATCCCGACGGTGAAGAGCAGAAGCAGAACGCCGACTTCGGCCAGCGCTTCCACGTCGTGCGTGTTTCGGATCAGACCGAAACCGTACGGACCGCACAGCACTCCCGTTATCAGCAACCCGACGATCGGTGGAAGCCGGATGCGGTGAAAAACCAGCACCACGACGACGCCCAGTCCGAACAAGACGAGCAGATCGCGCAGCAGTCCGTACTCTGGCATTTGAAGGATGCGGGTGAGCTATTCGTGACGCGTCACGCCGGAGGTGGTCTGGCGGGCACCTATCCCGCCATGGTCTCCCCGCCGAGCAGCGTCAGAACTTCTCCGGTGATATAACTGGAGTCTGCCTCGGATGCGAAGAATACGAAAGCCGGGGCGATCTCTTCGGGTTGCGCCGGACGCTTGTAGGGGACGTCGGCGCCGTGCTTTGCCGCTTCGCCGGCCGGTTTGTCAGCCACGTTGAGCGGTGTCCACACCGGTCCCGGCGAAACGCAATTCACCCGGATCCTGCGGTCGACCAGGTTCTGCGCCAGCGACTTCGTGAATGCGTGAATCGCTCCCTTGGTGGCCGAATAGTCGAGCAGATCTGCGCTCCCTTCCAGACCGGTAACCGAGCCGCAGTTGATGATCGCGCTTCCGCGCGACAGGTGCGGCAGTGCCGCGCGCGCCATGTAGAAGTAGCCAAAAATGTTCGTGCGGAACGTGAGCTCGATCTGCTCGTCAGTGAGATCTTCGAGCGACTCCTGATGTTTCTGATAGGCGGCATTGTTCACGAGCAGATCCAGGCGCCCCAACTCCTTGACCGTCCGCTCCACGGCTTTGCGGCAGAATTTCGAATACTTCACATCGCCGGCGATGAGAACGCAGCGCTGTCCCTCATCTTCCACTGCCCTCTGCGTTTCCTCGGCATCCTCCTGCTCCTCCTCGAGGTACACGATTGCCACGTCGGCACCCTCGCGGGCAAATAGCACCGCGGTTGCGCGGCCGATGCCGGAGTCTCCGCCTGTGATGAGCGCTGCCTTGCCCTCGAGCTTTCCACTTCCACGATAGGTGGGCGCTTGGTACTCGGGACGCGGGGTGATGTCGGCCTCGATGCCGGGACGGGGCTGGTGTTGCTTCGGGAAGGGCGGCTTGGGATAGCGCTCGCTTGCGGAACCGGCGGCCTTTCGCTGCCGCTGCGCACCAGACTTTCTTGCTCCATTCGATCGGGACTTGCTTGAAGAAGACGCACCTTGCTTTCCCGATTGTGCGGTGTTGGTTGCGCGCTGTTTGCTGCGTGTGCTGCTCCTGCTTCCGGCGGCGCGCCGGGTCGTCTTCCTCGGCATTGGATCTCCTCTCTATCAAGCAGTGAAAGCCTCGGCGAGGGTGCAACAGTCGGGCCGGGGGTTGTTCAGTAGCGCGCATGCTCCATCTTCCCGTTCCTGAATCCTTACCGAGGTTCTTTTCATGTCCGACACACTTCGGCGCACCGATCGTCGAGCGATCTTCCTTGCCGCGGCGTGCGTCGCCATTGCGGCGCCGGTACCAGCGCAGGAAGCAGCGACAGCGTCCGCTCGCGTGCGCGCGCGGGACCTTGGCGTGGCGCCTGGCATTTTTGCGCCCGGTCAGAACAACGCAATAACAGACGTTGCCGGCGTACGAGTGGGGCAGGTGACCGTTACCACGGGAGACGCTGTACGCACCGGAGTGACGGCCATTCTTCCGCACCCCGGCAACGCTTATCTGGAGCGTGTGCCGGCCGCCATCGTCGTCGGCAACGGATTCGGCAAGTTGCTAGGCGTCACACAGGTGCGGGAACTAGGCGAACTGGAAACGCCGATATTGCTGACGTGCACCCTTTGTGTGTGGAAGGCGGCCGACGCGATGGCGGCCTGGATGCTCGAGCAGCCAGGGATGGAACAGATCCGATCGATCAATCCCGTTGTCGGGGAAACGAACGATAGCGGGCTCAACGACATACGCTCCCGGCCAATCACCGCCGAGCACGTGCGTCAGGCGCTGACCAGTGCGACTGATGGGCCCGTGCGCGAGGGCAGCGTGGGCGCAGGCACGGGCACCAGCGCCTTCGGATGGAAAGGGGGCATCGGCACTTCGTCGCGAGTGCTTCCGGCCACCCTCGGTGGACATCGAGTGGGAGTACTGGTGCAGAGTAACTTTGGAGGCATCCTGCAGGTGCTCGGCGCTCCTGTGGGGCGCGCGATCGGCCGCTATTCGTTCGAGAACGCCGTCAGCCGCGATCGAGGCGACGGATCGATCATGATGGTCGTGGCAACCGACGCCCCACTCAGCGATCGTAACCTGGAGAGGCTCGGGGCGCGCGCGATCATGGGATTGGCGCGAACCGGCTCGTTTGCCTCGAACGGCTCGGGTGACTACGTGATAGCGTTCTCGACGGCTACAGGCGTGAGACGGCCGTGGAATGCGGAGCGGCTCAGCACCGAAGAGCTGGCGAACGAGGCGACTTCCGCGCTATTCGCGGCGGTGGTCGAGGCAACGGAAGAGGCCATCTACAATTCGCTGTTCATGGCCACTGCGGTAACCAGCCGAGGCCGCACAATGGAGGCAATTCCTCTGGACAAAGTGCGCGAGGTGCTCCGCGAGCACGGAATCGGGGAGCGGTAGTCCGGCGGCACGCTTCGTGAGATTCATCCTTCGGTTCCATTCAACGAGAGGTCATTCTCATGGGCAGCAAACGACCCGACCAGTATCATCGCGATCTGGGTGAGCCGGGAGCGGACTCGGACGACCGGGGCCCGGATCCGGCCATATTAGACGAAGAGCGGCAGCGCTTGACGGAGCAGCGTGCGGAAGAGGAAGCGACGGGCAGGATCCCCGAGTCGAAGGAGAACCCGGCGCAGCAGGCCGAGCGCGAGCGGAAGCGAAATGCCTAACGCGGAGCGAGACCATGGCTGAAGCATTGGAGGGACGCAAGGTCGCCGTTCTCGCGACGGACGGCGTCGAGCAGGTGGAGCTGACCACGCCCTGGGAGGCGCTCGTCAAGGCGGGCGCCAAGCCGCAACTCATCTCCCTCGAGGAGGGAGAGATCCAGGCAATGAATCACATGGACAAGGGCGACATGTTCACCGTGGACGCGGCAGTCGCCGATGTCAACGCGCGCGACTTCGCCGCGCTGCTCATTCCGGGAGGGGTGGTCAATCCGGACCGCCTTCGAACGAATGCCAAGGTGGTGGAGTTCGTGAAGGAGTTTTTCGACCTCAACAAGCCGGTGGCGGCGATCTGTCACGGGCCCTGGGTCATGATCGAAGCCGACGTGCTGCGTGGCCGAACCATTACGTCATGGCCGAGCCTGAAGACCGACGTCCTGAATGCCGGCGGCGAGTGGGTCGACAAGACGGTTCAGGTGGACCAGCGTCTGGTGACCAGCCGCAAGCCTGACGACCTGCCCGCATTCTGCAAGAAGATGGTCGAGGTGTTCACGACGGCCGAAGCGGAGTCGGTGGTGGACGAAGCGTCGGAGGAATCCTTTCCGGCAAGCGACGCCCCGGCCTGGGGCGGCGCGTCGATCAGCAAGGGCCGGCGCGACGACGAGGCCCGCACATAGTTCTGATGCGCGAGCCTGCTCTCGCATGAGCGCCAGGCCATTGCCGCGGGCGGTTCCGACAAGGAGCCGCCCGCGCTTTCATTCAGGCACAGAACAGGGGGATTTCGTAGCTTCATAAACCCTTGAGCCATGGCCGGCGTCCTATATCCGACCAACGACGAAGAGATGGGCCGGTGATCAAAGTGGCGACTCAGGACGAGCCAGATTTGCACGACCAGATCGCGAGCGCGCAGCGAGGCGAGGAAGGAGCGTTCGCCGCGCTGTACCGGACACACAGCGGCCGCGTGTACGGACTGGCGCTGCGCCTGACGAGCGATCCGGTGGCGGCGCAGGAGCTCATGCAGGACGTATTCGTCCGCGCCTGGGAGCGCCTGGCGACGTTCAGGGGAGAGAGCGCGCTCGCCAGCTGGTTGCACCGCCTGACGGTGAACCTCGCGCTCACGACGCGACGCGCGGAGGTGAGACGGCTGCGCCGGGTCGGGGATGAATCGGAGATACCTCCCGGCGGCGGCGCGTCACCGGTGGTCCAGCACGGCGACATCGACTTGGAACGCGCGATCGCCGCACTGCCACAGGGGGCACGGACGGTGTTCGTTCTGCACGAGATAGAAGGGTATTCGCACGAGGAAATAGGAAAGGCGACCGGTATCGCAATCGGCACGTCCAAGGCGCAGCTCTTTCGTGCACGGCGTTTGTTGCGGGAGGCATTGGAGACATGATCGAGCATCCGAGTGAAGCGGCTCTCAATGAGCTGGCCGATGGCACGCTGGAGGGCAGGGAGCTAGCGCGCGCTGAAGCACATCTGGCGGGCTGTCTCACCTGCGCGAGCGCCGTAAGGCGGATCACGTCGCTCACGGCGCGCGCGCGGGCGTTGCCGCGAGAGGTGCCGCCCCCCGACGGAGCATGGCAAGGGGTGCGTGAGGCGGTTCACGCCGAAAAGCGCCGGGGTGCTGCCGGGCATTCCTCGTCACGACGTCGGTGGGTCGGGGCTGCGGTAGCCGCGGCGGTGCTGCTCGTCACGCTGTCGTCTGCGACCACCGTGTGGCTCACGCGCGACGGCGCTCGGCAGGAATCTTCGGCACGCTCGATCTCGTCCGATCCGCCGGCATCGCTGGCCGAATTCGCTGCCGTGGAGGCGCGCTACGTATTGGCGACCGAAGCATTACGCGAAACGCTCGACGAGCGGCAGGAGCAGCTGGCCCCCGCCACGATAAGGACGGTCGAGCGAAGCCTGGCAACTATCGACATGGCCATCGCCGAGGCCCGCGCGGCGCTTGTACGCGATCCCGCCAACGCGGCGCTGTCGCGATTGCTGGTGTCGAGCTACGAACAGAAGGTCACGTTGTTACGGCGAGCGAGCGAACTGCCGCCGAGGAGCTGAGATGCGGATTACGATGTTGATACTGGCGCTCGCAGTGGCCTTCACTTCGAGCGAAGCGCAGCAGCGAATCGAGCGACGCTATGCGGTGACGCCGACATCCTCCATTCGGTTGACCGCTGTTTCGCAGTCCACCGTGCTGCGAGTAATCGGCTGGGACAGGGATTCGCTGGTTTTCACGGGCGAAGTGGGCGAGTCGGCTCGAGTGGATGGTGGGGTCGGCGCGAACGGCGCCGGGGCCAAGCTGTTCGTCGAGACGCCCGCCGCCGCAGCAGCATCGCCCGCCCGGCTCGAGCTGCGCGTCCCTTCGCGCAGTCGCATCTGGGTCAAGCTGGGGACCGGATCGGTCGAGGTGAGCGGCGTTCGCGGAGCGATGGACATCAACATCGTGAGCGGCACGATCAACGTGACTGGAGATCTGCGTGAGCTCAACGCGGAAACAATGGATGGTGACATCGTCGTGAACGGCCGAGCCGGGTGGTTGAGGGCGAAGACGGCTGGTGGCGCGGTCACCATTTCCGGCGGCGGCGACGATGTCGGCCTGACGAGCGTCAGCGGCATGGTATCGATGCTCGGTGGATCGATGCAGCGAGGCCGAATCGAAACGATCACCGGCGACGTGCTGGTGGCGGCTGGTGTGGAGCGTGGCGGTCAGCTTACGATCGACTCGCATTCGGGACACGTGGAGCTCAGGCACGCGCGCGATGCCGGGGCGGATTTCGATGTGATCACCGTGCAGGGAACGGTGACCAACCAACTCAGCTCAGCGCGTCCTCAGCCCGGGATGGGCGCGCGCGGGCTGGAGCTCGGCACCTCCGTCGCGGGGGGAGGTCGGAGCATAACGATACGCACGTTCAAGGGTCCGGTGTCGCTGGTCGCCGACACCGCGAAAGCGGCCAGGTCCCGACCGTGAGCGCGCGCACAATTAGATGTCAAACCAAGGGGAGGATCACATGCGTAAAACGTTTCACTCGGCAGCGGTTGCCGCGGTCGTGCTGGCGGTCGGAGCCTGGATGGCACCCTCGAGTGGACCACCCTGGATATCGGTCGAGTATCCGCCGAGCCCGTACGATCAGACGACGCGAGGTGCGTTCCTGCTGGTGCACGCTTTCCATCATGGTACGCCGGCCAACTTCGCGGTGATCGGCAGCGCGGAAGGAATGGTGAAGGGTGAGCGCGTGTCCAAGCGCCTCACCTTCGCGCGCACTTCGCGAACGGGTGTGTACGCGCTGCAGAAGCAGTGGTCGGGGGACGGAGTCTGGACGCTCGTAATCAGTGCGAAGCAGGGACCGACTGATTCGGTGACCGCGCTCGTCGAGCTCTCTCCCGCCGGTGAAGTTGCATCGGTAAGCGTGCCTACCGAGCGACGGGATGGTTGGGATATACCGAAGGCCGTTGCGATGCGCGATGTCGATTCAGCACTTCGAGCTCGCGTCGCCAGGCTTGCCGCCCGTTGATTTTTGTGGCACTGCCCTCGCCCGCACGGGTGAACGGGAACCGCGGATTACGCAGATTACGCAGAGTTGGCAGATGGTCCCTCGGCGCGAACAGAGAATGAAGAAACAATTCCTCGTGCGCGTTCAATCTGCGTAATCGGCGCAATCCGGGGTTCGCTGTCCGTGGCCTTTTTAGAAGGCCAACGTCACGCTGACCCACGGTATCCAACCGTCTTCCGGCGGGGAGAACGCTACCGCAGCGTCGAACGAGACCTTACGCGCGAGAAAGCGCAGGCCGCTCCACGAGACCACGTAGTTATCGCTGTCGCTGCGGAAAAACCAGTTTTCGGTTATCAAAGCCATCCGCTCGTAGATCCGGATCTGCCCGCCGAGCTGCATCAGGGGTCGCGAGGCGAGATCATCACCGAAGAAGCCAAAGCCGAGTCCAGTCGTCAGGTTGGCGTCGGGCCCTCCGAAGGTGCCCACTCCATAGAGAATACCGAATGGATCGAGTGACTCATCGCCATCATCGAACGGGTCGCCCGCCCGCAGAATCAGCGCGCCGACCGCGATGTTCATGGACTCGGAGCGAACCACTCCGACTTTTGGAAGCAGGTACACGATCTGCTCATCGAAGCCGGCGCCCGGGATGAGGGTGATGCCGCCGCCCAGTGTGAGGCGATCGGTGAAGCCGTAACTCAGGGTAGGGAAGAAGAGCTCGTAGAGTGCGAACTGACCTTCGCCGCGACCGAGTGTACGGCCGGTTGGTCCGAGCACGAGCGTGGTTCGATTGGCATGTGCAAACCAGGGCCGCCCCTCGTCTCCCGCTCGAGCCGGTCGCTCCTCGATGCTCCGGATATCGGACAGCCGAAGCGAGAGAATATTGTCACCGACCTGAAAGGTGAGCGTGCTGTCCTGGATGGCGGTGATGCGTCCCACCAACTCGGAGCCATTGGCGGTCGTCAGGATCTGCACACGCGTGGAATCGACGACTCTGAGCCGTTCCCTTACCCCTGCCGGTTGAGCATCCGCCTCGGTCATAATTGCCAGATGAATCAGCACTAACGCCATCGTTGCACAGCCCACGCGTACGATGCGCATTGAACGATATGAAACTCCCGACACGATCGAACCTCCTCTGAAATGGTGCACGCACGATAGATGTCCGCGACTCGCCCCTGTCATTTCGTATCGTCTCTCCCACCTCGCATCTAGCATCTCTCGAAGTATCAGGTTCGTGCTCTCAGGCGGCGCTCGCCGGCGCCGAGTCCTACGTCCACCAGAAGCGCCAACGCAGCAGCGGGCAGCGCTCCGGAGAGGATCAGTCCGGTGTCCGATAGCGCCAGACCGGTGACGATAGGATCACCGAGCCCGCCCGCTCCAATGAAGGCGGCCAGTGTGGCCGTACCCACGTTGATTACGGCGGCAGTTCGAATGCCCGCCATGATCACCGGTGCCGCGAGGGGCAGGCGCACGTGCCGGAGTAGCTGAGTATCGGTCATACCGAGGGCGCGCGCGGCATTCACGGCGTTAGGATCAGCTTCCCGAATGCCGGTGTAGGTGTTGCGCAGAATGGGAAAGATCGAATAGAGCAGGAGCGCGACCAGCGCCGGTACCACGCCGATGCCCAGCAGCGGGATCATGAACGCGAGCAGGGCAATACCGGGAATGGTCTGCACCGCGCCAACGATGCGGATCACGGGCTCGGCGGCACCCGGTACACGGCCCAGAGCGAGCCCGAGCGGCAGCGCCAGTAGTATGGCCGCTCCCAGCGACACACCTACCAGCAGCAGGTGACGGCCGGTTAGCGAAGCAAGCGTGCGCGTGTCAGTCGAGCGCTGTCTGCCCGCACCGCTGCCTACTGACGATGCCGGCGCGGCCTGCGCGCTGTCGCCCAACAACGCGAGATCGCGCAGTGCGGCGCGTGCGACTTCCGGGATCGGCTCGCCAGCCACCTCGATGCGCTCGTTGAGCGCCCGCATGCTCTCCTCGGTAAGGCGAGCGCTCAGCCGCGTCAGGGCCGCGACAACGTCCGGGCGGTCGCGCGCAATGCGCGGGCTAACGATTGCTGCGGCGTCGTAGGCGGGGAAAAAGCCCCGGTCGTCGAGCAGTACGACCAGATCATAGCGCGCTATGAAACCATCGGTTTCATAGCCGTCGATGACGTCGACGCGCCCTTCGGCGAGCGCCCGATACTTGACCGCGGCGAGAAGAGCGCGCACGGCGCGCGGGCGAATGCCATAGGCCCCTTCGAGTCCAGGCAATCCGTCGGGCCGCCCAATGAAATCCGGCGTGAATCCGGCGACGAGCTGCGGTGCGACGCGAGCAAGGTCACTGAGCGTGCGCAGTCCGTACTGCTCGGCGGTCTCGCGGCGAACTGCTATCGCGTAGGAGTTGGAGAACCCCAGCGGCGGAAGCCAGCGCACGCCGAAACGGCGCTCGAACTCTCCGGCTACCCGGGCGTACACCTCATCGGGATCGCTGCGTGGCGGCTCTCCAAGAATCGCCAGCAGTCCGGTGCCCGTGTATTCGGGGTACACATCGATCTCGTTGGCGCGAAGTGCGGAGAACGCAATCTCGGTGGCGCCCAGCCCCGGCCGCCGGTCCACGCGAATGCCGTGGTGCTCGAGGAGCTGGGCGAACATCTCGGCGAGCAGGAAAGATTCACCGAACGGCTTGCTGGCGACGATCACCCGCCGGTCCACGGACGGTTGTGCGGCGGCGGCGTGGGCGACGAAGGCCAGCAGGGGAGCCAGCCGCGTAAGGCGCCTCACGCGAGCCGGCTCCGCTCCAGCAGTGTCCTCACGTAGGTCGTGGCGGGTGCTCGGATCAGATCGGGCGTGGCGGCCAGCTGCTCGATTCGGCCGCCGCGAAAGACGGCGATCCGGTCGGCCAGCCTCGCAGCTTCGTGAACGTCGTGGGTGACCAGCGCCGCTGTCATCCGCAGCTCCTGACGCAACGCGGCAAACGCCTCCTGCAACTCGCCGCGCGTGATGGCGTCCAGGGCACCGAAGGGCTCGTCGAGCAGCACGACCGTCGGTCGCGCGGCGAGCGCCCGGGCGATGGCGACCCTTTGCCGCTGGCCGCCGGACAGCTGCCGCGGGCGGCGGTGCCCGAACTCGTCAGGCGGCAGCCCGACCAATGCGAGCGCTGCGTCGGCCGCCGCTTCCCACGGCTCGCCTCGCAGCCACGGAACCATCCCGACGTTTCGGCGCACCGGCCAGTGCGGCAGCAGGCCGCCGTCCTGCGGAACGTAGCCGATGTGCCGGCGCAACGCGATCGGATCGCTCTGGCGAACGTCGTCGCCATCCACCTCGACCCGGCCTTCGTCCGGCTCGACCATTCGATTGAAGCAGCGCAGGAGGGTCGTCTTTCCCGCTCCGCTCTCACCTACGAGCGCAACGCACTCGCCGGCCGCGACCTCGAGAGACACACCGTCCAGCGCCACGACCGCCCCGTACCGCTTGGAAACGGATTCGGCACGGAGTGCAGGCGCTGTGCGCGGGGTGACCGAAGCATTGATCATGACGACGGATCGTACCGCCGATCAATCGAGCGGGGAAGCGGGGAGCAGGGACCGACGGGTGCTACCCCGAAGGCGGTCCCCCCGCCAGCTCGAGCAGTTCCTGCACCTCGGCGTCAGTAGTCTGCGAGAAATCCTCGTACCAGAGACCTACGGCATCGAACGGCTCGGGAGTGATCGCGCACACTATCTCATCGACTTCCGTCTGGAAATCCGCGCAGGTCTGCGGCGACGCGGTAGGTACGGCGACGATCAGCCGGTCCGCTCCCTTGTCGCGGAGCGCGCGCACGGCGGCGCGCATCGTCGCCCCGGTTGCCAGGCCGTCGTCGACGATTATTACGACCTTTCCGGCCGGGTCGATCCGGGGCCGGTCGCCGCGATAGGCGAGCTCGCGGCGCTCCAGCTCGCATGCCTCCTGTGCGGCGACGGCATCGATCACCTCTCTCGTAAGGCGCAACGCCTGCACGACATCATCGTTGAGCACCAGCAGATTTCCGCTCGCCAGGGCGCCGAGCGCGAGCTCCTCGTGGCCGGGCACGCCCAGCTTGCGTACGACGAACACGTCGAGCGGTGCACCCAGTGCCTTGGCGATCTCGTATCCTACCGGCACACCGCCGCGCGGCAGTGCGAGAACGAGCACGCGCGGGTCGCCGGCATGGTGGCGCAGCAGCTCCGCCAGCGTGCGCCCGGCATCGGCACGATCCCGGAAGCGATCTGGAAATCGGTTGGCACCCGAGGAGCGCATGGCAAGGAGGAGTGGCGGGAGTGGCCGTGCTACTGCCCGTCTGCTGCGCAGCGACGGCTCGAGCTAACGCATGAGCACACCGCAGGCGATCCGGGCGCCCGACGCGCCGGCCGGATCCGATGAGTAGTCATCGGCGAACTGATGGATCACGATTGCCGCGCCATCATCGGCCACCAGGCCGCCTTCGCCAGTCAGGCGCGGCCCTTCGACGTAGTGCTCGACACGAATTGCTCCACCAGCGGTGACGTGGATGTTCGGCAGATCACCCGCGTGATGGCCGGCAGGGTTCCGATAGCCGTGTTGCGTGCCGGTGGGGTTGTGATGCCCGCCCGCCGACTCGAACGGCGGCACGCATCGCCCCGTTTCGTGAAAGTGCATTGCGTGCGTTCCAGACGGCAACGACGAGAGATCGGCGAC
>JBPCLX010000329.1:0-5337 GCA_051002815.1 Gemmatimonadaceae bacterium | reverse complement strand
CCCCCACCCCATTCGCCGCCGGCGAAACTCGTCTCTGATGAGTATCGGTCGCGGGAATGGGAAAGTTGAGCCAGCGACGTCGCCGTGCGGCGCTGGCCCTCCCTTCGCTACCAGCGGAAGAGGTAGCGAACGACGTTCAGCCCCCATGTCTGTTCGGCTGCCGGTTGATAGCGCAGGCTCTTGAACGGGATGCGGACCTCCACCTCGTATCCGTAGTCGGTGATCCGGCCGGCGGAGGCGAAAACGAAATCGGGGCTGAGATCGGGCCGCTCGCGCGCCACCGTCGCACCAGTGAAGCCGCCCGCCGTCGCGCCGGTCTCGACCAGAATCCCATCCGCCTGGACCCCAAGCGGACTTACGGCGAAAACCATTGCCTGCCGGCCATCGTTGAAAGTCCCGAGCAGCAACTCGAGGTAGTCGCCGGCGGTGATTCTATCGCGCTCGGCGAGGGTGGCGCTCACCACTCCGTGCCGCTCGAAAGCACGGATCCCGAAGTGGATGGCGGTTGCGGAGTACCATACCAGTACCTCGGTCGAATCCTGCGCGGGCCGGCCATCGGAGGGCGTGTATTGCGAAAAGCCGGTGAGCCGGGCCGATTGTGCCCACTGGGACTCGTTGAGCACTCCATCGATCTCCACTGCCCCGTCCAGACGCGGCGGCGCGACGAGTATCTGGCCGTCTCGTCCTGAGTAGGTGGTCGGATCGAGGGATACCGCCACGACCGTCAAGAGCGGGAGCAGCATGCGGAATCATTCGGGAGAAGGAGCACCGCCATCGGATTACACATCATACAACCGACTTTGCGGACGGACTGTTCGAAGGCTGTAAGGACCCTGTCGGACTGCGGCGAGTCCGTCGTCACTGCCGCTGACGTCCGATCAGCGCGTCGGAGGACGGGAAAAGCGAGACGGCAGCTACCAGCTGCATAGCATTGCGCTGCGAGCGCGAGCGCGTCCTTATTTTCGCTCGAGCAGCCCCGACACCACTCGAGGCTCACAGCTACCCCGCTGACAGCTGTCCGTCTCGTTGTTTTCGTTCTTTCTCCGCCCGCGCGTTAGGTATGGTTCACTTGCGCTTCAAAGCGTCAGGTGCTTTCGTCGCAGCGTGCTTCCCACTGGCCTGGACTATTCGTGCTTCGACTCGCTCCGCTACTTGGGACTGCTGCCGCCATTGTTCTCGCCCTTGCGGGAACGGCGCTAGCGCTCGAGCTCGCGGGCTTCGACTCGGCGCTCGCTATGCGCGCGCTTTGGAGCGGCTCGTTCGGCTCCTGGTTCGCACTCGGGTCGGCAACGTTGGTTCGCGCTGTTCCGCTCGTGCTGGCGGGATTGGCGGTTGCACTGGCCTTCAGGGCGGGCATCTGGAACATCGGAGCCGAGGGTCAGCTTCTGGTCGGCGCCGCGGCGGCCGCCACGGTTGCGCTCGCGCTGGCCGACACGCCGATGCTCTTCGCACTTCCGGCTGTAGTGCTTTCCGGAATGCTTGCCGGCGCGCTGTGGGCTGGCATTGCGGCGCAGCTCCGGCATCGCTTTGGCGTGCTGGAAGTCATTAGCACCATCATGCTCAACTTCGTCGCGCTGCACCTGGTGTCGTATCTGGTTCGGGGTCCGCTTCAGGAGCCGCTCGGGATCTATCCGCAATCCCTGCCCATCCCCGTAGGGAGCCGTCTCCCGCTACTTTTGCCGCCGAGCCGCCTGCACGCGGGGTTGTTGCTGGCGCTGTTGGCCGCCCCCGCCCTGTGGTGGCTTCTGCGCAACACGGCGGCGGGGCTGCGTATGCGCGCCGTAGGGGCCAACCCGGCCGCGGCGCGTGTAACGGGGGGCATCGCAGTGGAGCGGGTGGTGTTTCAGAGCTTTCTCCTGAGCGGCGCGCTGGCGGGAGTTGCCGGGGCCGCGGAGGTGAGCGGTGTGACGTATGCGTTGTACGACAACCTGTCACCCGGATACGGATACTCGGCCATTGCCGTGGCGCTGCTCGCCCGGCTTGACCCCCTGCTGGTGGTCGTTAGCGGAATATTCTTCGCCGGACTCGAGTCAGGCGCGCTCGCCATGCAGCGCGACGCCGGGGTGCCGTCGGTAGTCGTCTACATCATCGAGGCGGTATTGATCCTGCTCGTACTTGCCGTACCGGCAACGCGACGAGCGCTCGAACGGCGTCTCCCGGCAATACAGGTGCTGCCGCCTGACGAGGAGTCTTGAGCGAGATTGTCGCGGGCTTTCTGGAAGCGACGGTTCGCACCGCCACCCCATTGGCGCTGGCGGCGCTCGGTGAAACGCTTTCGCAACGAAGTGGAGTGGTGAACGTTGGGCTCGAGGGAATCGTGCTAGCTGGGGCGTTTGGTGCACTGGTCGGCGGTTATCCGGGTCCGATGCTGGGCGGCGAAGGGAGCCTGCTCGCCGGCTATCTCGCCGCGATCATGGGCGGCATGGTGCTGGCGGCGGTGTTCGCGCTGGTTACTGTAGGCTTCCGAGCCAATCAGATCATAACCGGAACCGCACTCACTCTTCTCGCCGCCGGGCTCACCGGTACACTGTATCGCGCGGGCTACGGCACCGCCGGGGCGGCCCTCGCGGTGCCGATGTCCGATCCAGTGGTGATTCCCCTGCTGTCAGGCATTCCGGTGGTGGGACACGCCTTCTTCGCTCAACCGCCGACGACGCTGCTCATCTATGCTCTGCTGCCAATCTCGTGGATACTGCTTTTTCGCACGCATGCAGGGCTTGCAATCCGTGCAGTCGGCGAGAATCCGGAAGCGGCGATTGCCGCGGGCATCCATCCGGCGCGCGTCCGATGGGCGGTGCTGCTCGCTGCCGGCGCGCTCGGCGGGTTGAGCGGAGCTACACTGGTTCTCGAACAGGCCGGCACCTTCTCCGAGGGAATATCGGCTGGACGAGGCTTCATTGCGATCGCCATCGTCGTTCTTGCGCGGTGGAATCCGTTCGGCGTAGGGGCGGCGGCGCTCCTGTTCGGAGCGGCGAGCGCGTTGCAGTTTCTCATTCAGTCGCTAGGGCTGCGTGTGCCATACCAGCTTCCGCTGGCGCTGCCTTACGTGCTGACGCTGGCACTGCTCGCCGTATGGGGGAGCCGCGCCCGCGCCCCTGCGGCGTTAGGTCAGGATTGAATGATCGCAGCGCTTCTCCTCGCCGGTGCGATCATCGCTCCTGGAGCGTACGCGGTTCTCGTTGCCCCGCGGAGGTTTCGCCTCATCGAACTGGACGTCTCGATCGCCGGTCTCGATCCCGCCTTCGACGGCTACACGATCGGCGTTCTCAGCGATCTGCACCAGGCGCCCCTGCCGGGGCTGGCGCATACTCGTCGCGCGGTAGACGCCGTGCAACGGCATTCGCCCGATCTCATCGCGCTGCTCGGCGACTACGCGGTATCGTTCAAGGCGTTCCGCCGGCTCTCGGGACGCCTGTACCGGAACGGAATGCGCGCGCTCGAGCCGGTGCTTCGCGAGCTGAACGCAACCGATGGCGTCGTCGCACTGCTGGGGAATCACGACTATTACCACGACGGAGCGGATGTAGCGCGGTGGCTCGAGTCGGTCGGCGTGCGCGTTCTGCTCAACGAGCAGATCGACGTCCGCCGTGGTGAGGCGTGCCTTACGATTGCCGGCGTGGACGATGACATTGAGGGAACCGTCGATGCCGGCCGCCGCATGACCAGCACCGGATGGTGCAGGACGGCGATCCTTCTGGCGCACAATCCCGACTCGATTCTCCGCTTCTCCGACGCGCCGCGTCCCTCGCTGGTACTGGCTGGGCATACGCATGGCGGGCAGGTCTCGCTGCCTTTTTACGGTCCCCCACTCCAGTTTTCGCGAATCTGCACCCGGCATGCTGCACGTGGGTGGATCCCGAACCCGGTTGCGCCGCTCTTCGTGAGTGCAGGAGTGGGCTCGCAAATCCCGTTGCGAGCCGGCGTGATCCCCGACGCAGTGATCGTCAGGCTCCGCGTCGCCGAACGGGAAGCGTGAGGCTGATCAACAGCTGGTCGTCACGCTCGTCCATCGCCTTTGCCAACGTCCAGGCGCGACGAGCTCGAGCAGCGTGTAAGCGGTGGTATCGTACCCTACCCGCGCCAGCACCAGCGCGGGACGCGCCGGCGCGCCCAGCCTTACCGCCCCGAGCAGATCGACAGCGTCGAACGCTTCTTCCGATCCCGACCGGCGGTCGTGGTACACGACCCGGAACGGGGAATCGGCCGAATTTCGTTCTACCACCAGCAGTGTGTGCTCCTCCTGAGGATTAGCCTCCAGCGTCAGGCGCCTGACGAGGTCGGCCACGACGACAGTCGAGCTGTCGTCGGTGCGGAACCGGTGTGCCGTGCGCACGAGGAACGGCAAACCGCGAAAGCGCGAGTCGGGACGCTCCTCCAGGTTCGACGCCGCACGAGCCAGCGCAGCCGCGAGCACCGAGGAGTCCTGGGCCGGCATTCCTTCGATCGAATCAAGGGGAATCGGCGTCACCCGGCCGGCCGCAAAGCCGACGGTCCAGCGCAGTGGAGCGCCGCGCAGCGTTGCGCGCGGCCAATCCAGGCACCCGGATGTCCAGACGTGCGCAGGCATCGACGTCACGGTATCGGCCGTCACCAGTCCGCTTCGATCGAAAAGCTCGAGTGCCAGACCCTCCACACGTGCGGGTGTGAACAGCACGGTGTCCGTGAGAGTGGTGTCGGTCAGCTCCGGAAAGATCATCAAAGCTTCGCCAGGCGTACTCCCTGGAATGGCGAGTACGGATCCCGCGCTGCGATCCCAGGCCGACGTCGAGATTCCGGGAATCGCTGCAGTGTCGGGCGGAAGCGTGGGAGTTACGAATGACGTATCCACGGGAGGCACGTCGCGAGCGGACTCGCAGCCTGTAAGCCACGCGAGCATGACGAGACCGGCCCAGGCCCGCCGGAGAAAGAGGTGCATGGTTCAATCTCCGGAACGCCTGCGCTCGCGTCAACGGCCATGCGGGAGTGGACCCGTCGCGAGATGAGGCCGCTTCACCTATCATTCCGCTTCCGCGGCAAACGCGATTCCAACTTTCCGATCCCAGGCGGCAATGGGTCCCAGTATTTCCGAAGCGTCGGTTCCGCGCCCAGGCATGCTCGAACGATTGGGATTGCACCGGCGCGAGTTGCGAGCGTGGGCAATGTATGATTTTGCCGCCTCGGGGGTGCAGACCACCATTCAAGTGGCTGTTTTCCCACTCTATTTCATCGGAGTAGCGGGAGCGGAGTTCGCCGAGCCTCAGGCCAATCAGTACCTGGCCTACGCGAACAGCCTGTCGATCGCCATAGTTGCGCTGATATCACCGATCCTCGGCGCCATCGCCGATTACTCAGCGGTGA
>JBPCLX010000328.1:0-6300 GCA_051002815.1 Gemmatimonadaceae bacterium | reverse complement strand
TCGACCCCCTGCGCGCCGAAGTCCGCCGCCGTGCCTTCCGCCCCGCGGTTGACGCCTGCCGCATCGTGCCCGGGGAGCTGCCGGGAACGGCGGGGGTCGTTGGTGCGGTGGCGACGTTTAGGGAAGCGAAGGGTGGGGATTGGGGATTGGGGATTGGGGATTAGGATTGCGGAATTTGCAAGCGTGTGCGCGGTTCTAGTCGACGATTCTCGATTGGTGCTTGGTCTGCCTTGCTCTCAGCGCTCCAGCCAGGCCAGTCATCAGCCGGCCGACACGATCGCAGCTCGCCAACGCGTCATGCAGTGCAGCGCCCTCGATGAAGCCAAGGCGGCCCGAAAGCTCGAGTTGCGCTCGAAGTTCGCCAATCGACCCACGGGCAATCGATATATGATGGATGTAGTCACCGATGTGTAGACGAAAATTGCCTTCGGCAATGTTTGACATTCCAGACACCGCGGCGCGCCGCATCTGCTGCACCAGTCCGAACCGTTCCGTGGCGGGATACGCCGCGGTCAGGCGATAGGTGAGTTCAGCCAGATCAATAGCGCACTGCCACGCTACCAGCTCACGATATCTTGGCTCGCCAGGAATGGATTTCCCCATGTCCCAAGATCGGGGATTCTGGGTAGAGACAAGGATCGAATTCGCTCAGCAGCACCAGAATCCGAAGAATTGAGTCAGAAGGAAGCTCCGTTGCCAATCCCCAATCCCCAATCCCCAATCCCCACGTCCGGCGCTCCGCGCCGGCGCCTCGGCGTGATCGGTACCTTCGTCTGGGACACGATCTACGGGCGCTGGGCCATGGGCGGGCCGGTGGAGGAGTGGGGGGGCATTACGTACTCGCTCAGCGGGCTCGACGCGGCGCTGCCTGACGATTGGGAGATCGTGCCGATCATCAAGGTCGGAAGCGATCTGGCGCCGCAAGCGTACGAGTATCTCCGCGAGCTCCGGCGGCTGGCAGCCGACGCGGCACTCGTCGAGGTGCCCTACCCGAATAACCGGGTGGAGCTGCGCTACGAAACGAGCGAGCGGCGCGCCGAACGGCTGACCGGCGGGGTGCCGGGATGGAGCTGGCTCGGACTCAAGCCGCTCCTATCCGGGCTGGACGCGTTGTACATCAACTTCATCAGCGGATTCGAGCTCGATCTCGAAACGGCCCAGCTTTTACGACAGCACTTCACCGGTCCGATCTACTGCGATCTTCACATGCTCGTCATGGCGGTTCAGCCGGACGGACTGCGCGAATTGCAACCGCTACATAACGTAGCGGAATGGTGCCGCTGCTTCGATGTGCTGCAGGTAAACGAGGACGAAGTCACGGCCATGACGCCGGAGCCGATGGCGCTCGCGGCGACGGCGCTGGCGGCGGGAACGCGATCGCTGGTGGTGACGCTCGGGAGCCGCGGTGCCGTCTATTTCGCCGCGCCGGACTTCGATCGCCTCACGTTGCCGCGCCACGCGCCGGCGCTGTCTGCGGCGTCCGGCCCCGTGCGCACTGCCCTGCTGCCGGCCGTGTCCAATGTCCCCGCCGCCGATCCCACCGGGTGCGGAGATGTGTGGGGGGCGACATATTTCTCCCGCCTGCTCGCCGGCGAGCCCCTGGAGGGCGCGATGCGCGCGGCACACGCCGCCGCGGCGCGGAACCTGACTCACCGCGGCGCCACAGGGTTGTCCAGGCACCTGCGCGGAGAGCTGATCCTACGGTGACCACGGTCATCAATCTTCCACCGTCGCTGGACGCCAGGCAGTTCGAGTTGGTGTACGCGCAACTCGCCGAGGTGCCGGCGGACGCGCGCGTACTGCTCGACGCCCGGCATACGCGCTGGGCATCGCCATTCGGACTAACCGCATTGCTCACGATTCCGCAGTCGCGTGAGGCGCCGTCGGGCCTGTACGTGCCTGACGCCGATGATACCTCATCGTACTGGGCACGGGCCGGATTTTTTCGCCATGCCGAGGGACTGTTCGAAATGCATGGGCACGTACCGCGGTCGCGCTCCAGCGGCGACAGCGACGTGCTGCTGGAAATCACGCCGGTCACCCGGAGCGATGACGTCCACGAGGTGGTGAGCCGGATTCAGGACCGCGCGCAGGTGATACTTTCCAAGGAGCTCAACCTCGACGTCCGCGCCACGATGGGCTTCGCAATGACCCTCTCCGAAGCCTGCCAGAACATCGTCGAACACGCGGGGCGCGGGGGCTGGGTGGCGGTTCAGACCTATACCTGGAAGCAGCGGCTCGGGCGGCGGGTCGTCGTGATAGCGGTATGCGACGCCGGCATCGGCTTTCGCCAATCTCTCGAAAGCGGCAATTCGGCGAGGGCCAGGAGCGACAGGTGGGACGATGGAATGGCGCTCGAGGAGGCGGTGATACGAGGGGTGACGCGGTTCCGCGATCCGGGCCGCGGACAGGGACTGGCCGGGATACGCCGCTACATTGGTCGTTGGGATGGCAAGCTCTCCGTGCGCAGTGGCACCGCCCGCATCTCCATCGTGCCCTCCTGGGACGATGACGTGCCGCTCGAGGAGGGCTTGCCGTACTTTCCGGGGGCGCAGATGCAGATCACCATTCCGCAGCGTTTGGGAAAGTGATCACCCACATTGATCTCGGCGCCATGCTGCGTCGCACGGTCTGCGAGCTATACTCCGATCTCGTCACGCGTCCCACCGGAGCCGCGGTACGAACCGGGATCGAGGAACAGCTGGGAGAGCTCGCCGGCCGCACTCTGACTGTAATCGACTTCTCCCGCGTGGGCCTGCTCGACTTCTCCTGTGCCGACGAGATCGTGGCCAAGCTGCTCGTCCGGTGTCGCGAACACGAGATTCTCCGCGATGCGTATTTTCTGCTGTCGGGTATTCGCGAGGTGCACATCGAGCCGATTGAAGCTGTACTCGAGCGGCGCGCTCTGGCGATCGTGGCGCAGCCGGCGGCGGGGACGCCCGATCTGCTTGGCGTCGCCGACGAGATTGAACGCGCTATCTGGGCATCGCTCGACCGGCTCGAGCGCGCTACGGCATCGGAGCTCGCCCTCGAGGCCAGGATAGCGCCGGCACTGGTCGCGCAGGGACTCGATAGGCTGTGCGGCCGGCGGGTAATCATGCGCGAAACGGACTGCTTTCTCGCGCTCGGAGCAATGGCTCGCACATGACCAGGGATGACGGCTACACACCTCCGCTCCAGGTCGTCCGCTTTACCGGATCGCGCCGCGGCGATGCCGACCGTGGCCCGGTGGTCATGATGAACACCGATGAGGCACGGTTGCGCCTCGTGCAGAGCGGTGAGCTCGTATGGGTCTACGGGCCGCGCCGCCACGAGCTGGTGGAACTTCGCATCGACGATACCTTGCGCCGCGGCGAGACCGCGCTTCGGGATGTTGCCGGCGCGACGCTCACCGAGATCGTGCGCGTCGTCAAGGCGGACATGGACACTCGTCGCCGGAACAACCTCGCGTAAGGATCCTCAAATGACGCACGACGTGCGCACGCTCGGCGCCTCGACAATTGCCATTCACGGCGGACGTGGTCCACGGGGTACCAGCTCCCCGGTGGTGTCGCCGCTATATCAGTCGGTAAACTTCCATCAGGAAGTCGGCACCTCCGAGGGGCTGCTTTATGCCCGATACGGCAACAATCCAACCGCCGAGTCGGTGCAGCGCCGCCTTGCGATGCTCGATGGTGCGGAGGCGGCACTTCTCCTTTCAAGCGGGATGGGGGCGACGGCGTGCGCGCTGCTCGCGCTGCTGCGTCCTGGCGACCATCTGCTGTCGAGCTCCTGGATCTACGGCGGCACGCGCAAGCTGCTCGAAACGGAATTCGAGGCGATCGGGATCGAGGTCACATTCATCGATCCGATGAACAGTCGCGCATTTCGGCGCGCGATCCGCAAGCGGACGCGCGCCTTGTTCATCGAGAGCCCGTTTAACCCGCGCTGCCGAGTGGTCGACATGCGGCCGCTGGCCCAGTTGGCAAGCGAGAACGGACTCGCCTTCGCCGTCGACTCCACCTTCGCGAGCCCAATCAACTTCCGGCCGCTCGAGCACGGTGCCGATGTAGTCATCCACTCGGCGACGAAGTTCCTCAATGGCCACCATGACGTGCTCGCCGGCGCGGTGCTGGGTACGGCGAGCTACATCGAGGAAGTACGTCAGAAGATGATGGTCTGGGGTCAGGCGCCCGATCCATTCGCCTGCTGGCTGCTCGAGCGCGGACTCAAGACCCTCGCCGTTCGCGTAAGGCAGGCGAGCGCGAACGCGATGCAGATAGCGACGTGGTGCGCCGGCCGCCCGGAAATAAGCCAGGTCCATTACCCGGGACTCTCCAGCCATCCCGATCACGAGACAGCTGTGCGTACCCTTGACGGCTTTGGATCGATGTTGGGGATCGAGCTGCGCGGAGGGGCCGCGGCCGCCGAAGCCTTTCTCGCGCGACTGGAGATCATCAGCCACGCACCGAGCCTTGGCGGCGTCGACTCGCTTGCCTCCGAGCCTCGATTCACATCGCACGCCGGATGCACCCCGGCCGAGCGAGTGGAGATGGGAATTCCCGATGGATTCGTCAGGCTGAGCATCGGCATCGAGGATGCAAGCGATCTCATCGCGGATCTCGAGCAGGCACTGGTGTGATTCTCGGAACGGAAACCGAATCTTCCGACGACCGGCGGCGCCACGAAAGGCGCCGGGAGCCCGTGGTGGCCGAGCTCACCCTCCCCGAGTTGCGGCGCATCATCATAACGTCCGTACTGTTCCTGATCGTCCTGGGATTGTTCCTCTGGATGGTCCGGACGGTGCTCATCGCCGGATTGCTGGCGCTCATTCTCGCTACCTACATGCGCCCGTTATGCAGCCGGCTGGCCCAGGTAGTTGGAGGGCGATCGGGTGCGGCGCTGCTCACGATCGTGCTGGTGATAGTGCCGGTGCTGGCGATAATCGTGTACAGCTACATCGAGCTGCGCGACGCGGCGTTTTACGTGGGCACCAATCAGAATGAGATCATCCGGCAGGTTGACCAGGCGTTGCGACGCCTTCCGCTCCTCGAAGGACGGAGCTTCACTGAGCAGATTCGCAATGTGGTGCTCGTCGCGTCCAACTACGGCACTGCAATCGTGGGCGACCTTCGTGAGGCAGCGGCTGGGCTCGCTGTGTCGTCGGCCGTGTTTCTATTCACCATGTTCTACGTACTGACTCGCGGCGCCCTGATCGGCGAATACGTGCGATCGCGCATCCCAGCCCGCTACAAGGAGCTTGCCGCTACGCTCGAGCACAACGTGAGCGGGGTTCTGTACGGAACGATTTACGCGACGCTGCTGACGCAGACGCTCAAGTCGGTCATCATTCTCGCAATGAACCTGCTGTTCGGCGTGCCGCTCGCCGTGGTGCTGGCGATATTGTCGTTCGTGATAGGATTCTTCCCGATTGTGGGCTCGTGGAGCGTGTACGTTCCGGTAGCAGCCTGGCTGCTCATCTTCGGTGACTCGTGGGTCAGCGCTCTGATCGTGCTGATCGTCGGATTCTTCGGGAACACGCTGCTGATCTCAATGTACGTACGACCACTGATCGCCGCGGAAAAATCGCGCGTTCTCGACTTTTTCTGGATGTTCGTGGGGCTGGTCACGGGTGTCTACACCTTCGGCGTCGCGGGCATTCTGCTCGGACCGGTGATCATAGGAATGCTCAAGGCAACGATGGACACGGTGACTGGTCAGGAAACTTGGAAGCTGCTCGGTGCTGACGGAGAACCGGGGCCAGTCGTCAAAGAGGTATGATTCGGTTTCTGCACGTCACCAAGGAGTATCGGCGCACTGGCGCTGCATTGAAGGACGCCACTTTCCGCATAGGAAAGGGCGAATTTGCCTTCCTTACCGGACCCAGCGGCTCCGGCAAGTCCACGCTTCTCAAACTGAGTTACGCTGACGAACGGCCCTCCTCCGGAGAGGTGCGAGTCGCGGGAATGAACGTGAGCAAGCTCAAGCGTGGCGAGGTCCCGCTGCTTCGGCGCAAGCTCGGTATCATTTTCCAGGACTTCCGGCTGCTCGATGATCGCACGGCCGAGGAAAACATCGCTTTTGCGCTCGAGGTGACCGGCGCGTCCGGCAACGTCATCCCCGGAAAGGTCGCGCGGCTTCTTCAGCAGGTGGGACTTGGCTCCAAGGCTGCCAGCTATCCCAACCAGCTCTCTGGCGGCGAGCAGCAGCGCGTTGCGATCGCTCGAGCTCTCGCCAACGATCCTTATGTCGTGATCGCCGACGAGCCCACCGGAAATCTCGACGACCGCGCAACGCGCGGCATCTTTCAGCTATTGCAGG
>JBPCLX010000327.1:0-3490 GCA_051002815.1 Gemmatimonadaceae bacterium | reverse complement strand
GCGTGCTCGGCGACGAGATCCGCGATGACCTCGGCTCGCTCGGCCACGGGCAGCATTGTCCTGAGCAGGCCCAGCGGTAACGCTGGTGCGCCTTTCGGACGGGCAAGGCGTGTCATGTCGATGGGGGTTCTGCAAGCGGAGGAACGAGCTTCTACAATGTAGAATTATACGACACTAGAATAGGTCCATCACCTTAGAGTACGGCCGGCCAGAAAAGGTTTGTCATGGTTCTGCGCGCCAGCCGAGCCGCCGGTCAGTCTCCGACATGTCCAGCGGCGTGAGGAATGCGGAGCATCTTCCTGATTACCCCAGGCCCGGCGTAAGACATGTCCAGCGGCGTGAGGAGTGCGGCTTGCGCAATGGGCTCCTGTGTCCCCTCGTCACCGGGGACGGACCATCAGTCCGTTCGAGGAGGTGGGTGTGACAGTATGGTGGATGAAGCTCGCATCGCGCGCATTCGACACCCAGAGAAGAGAAATGCCGCAGGGAAGTCGATTTGCGCACGGTAGCGTTAACCTGCTCCGCGCGACTTGCACTTGCCGAAGCGCGCGATATTCTCCGCATGACCCTCAACGCGGGCTCACGACCTCGCGTCGGTGCGGAAATACCTCGAGACTCAGGCATGCTACCCACTCTGCGCTCGCCTTTCGATCGCCTCGAGCGGCAGCGTCACGCGCTGCTGGACGAGTTGCTTGCGCATACACCGGCGCAACTCGCGTTCATCCCTGCACCCAGGAGTTGGTCGCTCGCGGCGCTGATACAGCATCTGGTGCTGGTGGATGAGGGTACGCTCCGGTTTGTGACCCTCAAGGCTCCCCGGCCGGCGAAAGGCCGAACGCTCGTGCACCGTCTGCGATGGATGGTGCTCAAGCTGGCAGGTCCGGGCCCGATCCGGGTCAAGGCTCCGAACGCCGCGATCATTCCTGCCGTGGACGTTCCGGTTGAGACGCTGGTGGCCCGCTGGGAGGCGGCGCGAGCGGCGCTCGAGAGCCATCTGGAGGGTATCACCGAGTCGCAGCTCGATCTGCTGGTATTCAAGCATCCGATCGCCGGGCCACTTCCCATCATCGAGACGCTCGAGTTCCTCGAGCTCCACTTGATTCATCACGGCCATCAGATCCGACGGATTCGTGGGGCGCCAGGATGGCCCGCCGCGGCCCCAACCGTACCGCCGGCCAGCGCTATCGCATGACCGCAAGAAGAAGGGTAAGTGGCAGGCGGCGCCTCACCGTGGTCGCATCGCAACGAAGGACGAGTTCCAGCCAACTGCCTGACGAATCACTCCCGGTTGCGGAGCGGTTCCGCGCGGCATCTCTTCCCATCGTTCCCCAGCAATGACGCACGCTCCACTGCCGATAATTCATCGCGGTTTCGGCGAGACCATGCGCCGCGACGCCTGGTGGGTGAATCCCGCCATCACTTTCACGATCCTCTTCGGCTTCGTGGTCTACGCAACGTGGGCCGCGTTCCAGAACGCGTACTACACTCATGGCCCCTACCTTTCGCCGTTCTATTCGCCGGAACTGTTCGGGTCGTCGTCGCACGCGGTATTCGGCCCCAAACCGGCCGCGTGGCCAGCGTGGCTGCCGTTCTCTCCGGCGCTGCTCATACTCCCCCTCCCCGGCCTGTTCCGCCTCACGTGCTATTACTATCGCGGGGCGTACTACAAGGCGTTCTGGGCCGATCCGCCAGCCTGCGCGGTCGGCGAGCCGCGGAAGAAGTATCTCGGCGAACGGTCGTTTCCGCTCATCGTCCAGAACGTTCATCGGTACGTGCTCTATGCGGCGCTGCTCTTTCTCGTAGTGCTCTCGTACGACGTCTACCTGGCGACGCAATTCGCGGATGCGGCTACCGGCGGAACGCGGTTCGGAATCGGCGTCGGCACGCTGGTGCTGCTGGCCAACGTGATCCTGCTCGGCGGATACACGCTCGGATGCCACTCGCTGCGTCACATCGTCGGTGGTTATCGCGACCGGCTGGCGGGCGCACCGGTGCGCAAGGCGGCGTACGATTGTGCTAGCTGCCTGAACCGTGCCCATCATCGCTGGGCGTGGTTGAGTCTCGTAATGGTGGCATTCGCCGATCTGTACGTGCGGTTGTGCGCAATGGGAATCTGGACCGATTGGAGGATTCTCTGATGCGCATTAGTCAGGCCGGCGCATGCGGAGCCCATTGATGGCGGCTTACGAGACGGTCGAACACGATGTACTGATCATTGGTGCCGGTGGCGCCGGGCTGCGGGCGGCGATCGCCGCGTCGGCGGCCGGAGCGCGCGTCGGGGTGGTGTGCAAGTCGCTACTCGGCAAGGCGCACACGGTGATGGCCGAAGGGGGCGTCGCCGCGGCGTTAGGAAACGTCGACGATCGCGATGGCTGGCGAGTGCATTTCGCCGATACGATGCGCGGCGGCCAATACGTCAACAACTGGCGCATGGCCGAGCTGCACGCAAAGGAGTCCCCGGCGCGCGTGCGCGAGCTCGAGGCGTGGGGCGCGCTGTTCGATCGTACTCCCGACGGCCGCATTCTCCAGCGCAACTTCGGCGGACACCGCTACCCCAGGCTGGCGCACGTCGGCGACCGTACCGGTCTCGAGATGATCCGTACCCTTCAGGATCACGGCATCCACCAGGGGATCGACGTGCACATGGAGTGCACGGTGGTGAGGCTGATGAAGGACGGCGAGCGGGTGTGCGGCGCGCTCGCCTACGAGCGCGAGCGTGGGCGGTTCCGGCTGTTCAAGGCAAGGGCGATAGTAGTGGCGACCGGCGGTATCGGACGGGCCTTCCGCATTACGAGCAATTCGTGGGAGTACACCGGTGATGGCCATGCGCTCGCCTATCACGCTGGCGCCGCACTGCAGGACATGGAGTTCGTCCAGTTCCACCCGACCGGGATGGTGTGGCCGCCGAGCGTGCGCGGCATCCTGGTCACCGAAGGTGTGCGCGGCGAGGGAGGGATTCTGGTGAACAGCAAGGGTCGGCGCTTCATGTTCGACGACATACCTGACAACTACAAGGCGCAAACGGCCGATACGCCGGAAGAAGGCTGGCGTTACGTCCTCGGCGATAAGGATGCACGGCGTCCGCCGGAGCTGCTCACTCGCGACCACGTCGCCCGGTGCATCGTGCGCGAGGTGCGCGAAGGCCGCGGCAGTCCTCACGGCGGCGTGTTTCTCGACATTGCCTGGATCAAGAGCAGAATGTCCAACGCCGAGGAGCACATCAAGAAGAAGCTCCCGAGCATGTACCATCAGTTCAAGCAGCTCGCGGACATCGACATCACCCGGCAGCCGATGGAAGTAGGGCCGACCACGCATTACGTGATGGGTGGAGTGCGGGTCGATGGCGATACGCAGATGTCGACGGTGCCCGGGCTTTTCGCGGCCGGGGAGGCAGCGGCCGGGCTGCACGGTGCCAACCGGCTGGGAGGCAACTCGCTATCAGACCTGCTGGTGTTCGGTCAACGGGCCGGTGAGTACGCGGCGGCGTTCG
>JBPCLX010000326.1:0-3351 GCA_051002815.1 Gemmatimonadaceae bacterium | reverse complement strand
GCTTCAAAGCTCTACGGGGTGGAGCTCGGATTCGCGTCGATCGTTACGCTTGCGGTGACGTCGGTTCTCATGAGTTTCAGCGTTCCCGGGATTCCGAGCGGCAGCCTGTTCATCGTCGCGCCCTTCTTCGCCGCCCACGGCATTCCGCCAGAGAGCATCGGCGTACTCATCGCTCTCGACCTGGTGCCGGACGTCTTCAAGACGTTATGCAACGTCACGGGGCATCTCACCGCGGTGACCCTTCTGCACGATACGGTGTCGGTAACCGCCGATCATACCTGACGCGGTGTCTCAATGTCTCGATCGCTGGCTCAATCCCGTCTGCCTCGCCACGGCTTGATGCTCGGAATCCAGCGTGGCACGGCGGAGCGATATTCTTCGTAGCTTTCGCCAAACCGCCGAGCGAGGCCCGGCTCCTCGGAGACGAGGAAATAGATGTGGTTGATGAGCAGAAAGAGCACCAGCCACCCGGCAATGATGAGCGACCCCGATAGCAGCGCTTCTCCGCCGAGCATGGCGGCCACTCCGCTGATCATTGGATTTCGCACATGTCGATAGGGACCCACGATTACGAGGCGCCGCGTTGGATCCCATGGTGCGAGCGTACCGCGCCCGATGCGGGCGAACAGCACTACGCACCAGCCGAAGAAGGCCAACCCGGTAAGGAACAGCAGCATTCCGAACATCTGGAAGAGCAAGGGCATCGAGCTGCCGGGCGACCAGCGCGTGTCGTGCGCGGCGAATGCGGTGAGAATCCAGCCCGGTACCACCGTCAGAACGGTTACCGGGAGGATCAGGATGGCCAAGATGTGTCGAAGCACTCGTGAAATAGCTTGGATGGATACATCGGCGAAATCCGTGGTTTGCTGTTTTGCTGTTTGCCATTGAATGCCAGCCCGTAGGTCACTCGCCGATGGCCACGGGAACGAAACCGCGAATCTGCGCGGAATCCCTGTGGCGTGGGCTCAAAGAGGAAGGAATCTGGAGCAATCTTCCCTCGACAGCGGCGGTTTGCTTCTCCGCTCCATCGGAGCTTTGGCGCGACTCTCGCATGGCTCGGCACCATCCTTCAATAACCGGTTGCGATGCGTTTTCACACACCAATTCGCTCAGCTGTCGCCCTGGCCATGCTGGGTATCATTATGGCTTGTCAGTCCGACGCTGATGACGGATCTGCCAACAGAGAACAGGCCGACTCCCTTTCGCTGGCAAATGCGGCGGCACGCGAGCTCAACACTTCGCTACGCGAGGCGGTTCTGCGTACCAGTCCCGCGCGCGCCAGCATCGGGCTCGTTCCGGGGCCGAGCTCGTGGGACACGCTCCTCACGAGTCAGGTGGAACTCACTGGTTCCGATTTCATTGCGTCTGCCAGCGATTCGGTCAGCGAGGTGGTGCTATCGACCCATGGATTTCAGACCTTGGGGGATACCGCGGCCGTACATGCGGTAGTCCGAAGCTGCACGCCTCAGGGCCAGGAGTTCGCGTTTTTCCGGGACAGCATGGTGCTCAAGTTCATCCGTACGGGCGGCAGCGACTCGGCCGCCTGGCGGCTCGCCGGTCCAATTGACTACGACCACGTATTCGGGGTCTGCGAGCCAGTAGTTCCGACGCCAAGCGGGTGAGCCCGATTCACAGAGAAAGCAGCCCAGGCTGTATCGCCATCGCGCACACCCGCCGATATTTCCGGTGACTCGGACCGGGCGTAAATGGTGAAGGCGGAGCAACCCAGGAAAGAAAAAAAGAAGATCGACATGAACCGTGCGTGGCGCGAGGCGGCAGAGCTCGTCTCCCACCACCGCGCATCGCTGGGCATTGGGCTCGCGCTCATGCTGGTGAACCGGCTGTCGGGCCTCGTGTTGCCGGCGAGCTCCAAGTTCCTGATCGACGACATCATAGGCAAAGGCCGGAGCGAAATGCTCCTGCCGCTGGCGATCGCCGCCGGAGTGGCGTCGCTCATCCAGGCTGTCACCTCCTTTGGGATCTCGCAGGTAGTAAGCGTCGCCGCGCAGCGGGCAATTGCCGATATGCGTGCCCGGGTGCAGGAGCACGTGCTCCGGCTGCCCACCGCCTACTTCGACTCGACCAAGACCGGCGTCCTCATCTCGCGGATCATGACCGACGCCGAGGGCGTGAGGAATCTCGTCGGAACCGGTCTGATTCAGCTGACGGGTGGCATCCTCACCGCTACCATCGCCCTCGCGGTGCTCTTCTACCTCAACTGGCAGCTGACGACGGCGACGCTGCTCATTCTCTCCGTGTTCGGCGGGATCATGGCGGTGGCGTTCAAGTGGCTGCGCCCGATCTTTCGCGAGCGCAGCGTGATCAACGCCGAGGTGACCGGCCGGCTGGCCGAGTCGTTAGGTGGTATTCGCATCCTCAAGGTGTACGTCGCCGAGCAGCGCGAGGAAAAGATCTTCCGCGGGGGAGTGGAGCGGCTGTTCCAGAACGTGCGGCGCTCCATAACCGGTACCTCAATGGTGGGTGCCGCCTCCACGGTGATCATCGGCGTGATCGGCGTCGTCATGATCATCGTTGGTGGACGAGCCATGATCAGCGGCAGCATGACGCTCGGCGACTTCGTCATGTACATCTTCTTCATCGGACTCGTCGCGGCACCGCTGGTACAGATCGCATCGATCGGAACGCAGATCAGCGAGGCATTCGCCGGGCTCGATCGTGTGCGTGAGATCCGCGAAATGACGACCGAAGATCAGGAGGATGTGAACCGCGACGCCATACCGGCGCTCGACGGCGCGGTGGCGTTCGACAGAGTCAGCTTCGAGTACGACGCGGGGATGCCCGTGCTGCGCGACGTCAGCTTCACGGCTCCGGCGGGCTCCACCACCGCGCTGGTCGGGTCGAGCGGATCGGGAAAGAGCACGATGATCGGCCTGATCATGGCGTTCAATCGTCCGACATCCGGGCGCGTTCTGGCCGACGGGCGCGACCTGGCGACGCTGCGCCTCCGGGATTACCGGGCGCACCTCGGCGTCGTAATGCAGGACAATTTTCTGTTCGACGGTACGATCCGCGAGAACATCGCATTCGCCAATCCGGCGGCATCGGACGAGGATGTTCGCGCGGCCGGACACGTGGCGCACTGTGACGAATTCGTCGACCGATTCGAGCTCGGCTACGACACCATCGTCGGCGAGCGCGGCGTCAAGTTGTCAGGCGGGCAGCGGCAAAGGGTAGCGATTGCCAGAGCCATTCTCGCCGACCCGCGCATTCTGATACTCGATGAGGCTACCTCGAGCCTCGACAGCGAGAGCGAAGCGATGATTCGCGACGGACTGCGCTCCCTGCGGCACGGCCGGACGACCTTCGTGATCGCTCACCGCCTATCGACGA
>JBPCLX010000325.1:0-5018 GCA_051002815.1 Gemmatimonadaceae bacterium | reverse complement strand
CTTCCCGCACGTGATCACGACATATCGATTGACCGAGCACTATCTGGCCGGAGGAATGAGCCGGTGGCTGCCCTGGCTGGCCGAGCTGCAGCCCGAGCTGTTCATCGAACTGGGAACGGCGCTCGCGGCGGAGAAGGGAATACGCAACCTCGATCGCGTGCGCATCAGCTCTCCGCGCGGCGTGATCCGCGCCAAGGCGCTGGTGACCAATCGCATTGGCGTCATGCAGATCGCCGGAAAGCCGCTGCATCACGTGGGCATGCCCTGGCATTGGGGGTGGATGGGACTGTCGACGGGCGATGTGGTGAATACGCTTACCTCGCTCGTCGGTGATCCGAACGTTTCAATGCACGAGGGCAAGGCGTTCGTCTGCAACGTGGAGAAGGACTGATGGTCTGGAAATGGGAATCAGGAATCAGGAATCCCTATCCCTGATCCCTGATCCCTGATCCCTAATTCCTGATTCCTGATTCCTAATTCCTAATTCCTGATTTTATCATGTCCGAGCCAATGGGCTTCTTCACCGACACCACCGTCTGCATCGGATGCAAGGCGTGTGAAGTTGCGTGCAAGAACTGGAATCAGCTTCCGGGCTCCGAAATGCCGGGACAACTGAGCGGGTTGAGTTACGACAACACGGTCCGGCTGAGCGGCACTACCTGGCGGCACGTTCAGTTCATCGAACAGTTCGATCAGCCGTACGATGGACGCTGGCTGATGATGAGCGACGTGTGCAAGCACTGCGTGCAGGCTCCGTGTCTCGAGGTCTGTCCTACCGGCGCGATCGTCAGGACGGAATTCGACACGGTGGTCATCCAGTCCGACGCCTGCAACGGCTGCCGGGATTGCATTGCCGCATGTCCATTCGGGGTGATCGACATCAATCAGGTGTCGGGTACGGCACAGAAGTGCACGCTTTGCTACGATCGCATTAGCCAGGGACTCGAGCCGGCGTGCTCGAAGGCATGTCCTACCGACTCCATCCAGTTCGGGCCGATATCGGAGCTGCGCGAGCGCGCCCAGCGAAGGGTAGAGCAACTGCACGGTCAGGGGGAGGACCGTGCATATCTCTACGGCGCCGATCCCGAAGGAGCGTTAGGTGGTCTCAACGCCTTTTTCCTGCTGGTCGACGAGCCCGAGGTCTATGCACTCCCGCGGGATCCGCAGCTTCCGAGCCGCAATCTGGGAGCGAGCGCCGCGCTGTCGACGGTTGGCGCGGCCGCGCTGGCCGTCACCGGGCTGGTCACACTCAAGGCGCGCCGCTCCGAGGAGGTCGCCGAGGCGGAACGCCGTACACCATCGGAGCCGTAACAGTGAAGTGCCGGCCGGATCGGCACTTCGGATCGCGACGGGGGAGTGATTCGTTTCCCATTTCCCATTTCCCGTTTCCTGATTCCTGTTTCCTGATTCCCGACCCGCATGCCTGACACCTTCTTCACTACCCCACCCGATTGGACCTGGTGGGTCATCCCCTACTTCTTCGTTGGGGGGATCGCCGGAGGCGCTTTGGCGTTAGGTGGGCTGCTGCATCTGGTAGGCCGGCCGGCTGACCGGCCAATGGTTCGGTTGGCCTACTACATAGCGTTCATCGGGGCGGCGATAAGCGGGATTCTTCTGGTAGCAGATCTGCACCGGCCGGAGCGCTTCTGGCACATGCTCATCCAGTCCGAAACCGGGTGGCCGATGTTCAAGTGGTGGTCGCCAATGTCGTTTGGATCCTGGGGCTTGTTGCTGTTCAGTGGCGTTGCCTTTCTACTCGCGCTGGGCGCAATGTACGAGGGCGGCCTGGTACGCCGGCGATGGCTGCGTCCGCTCTCGACGGGGCTGCTCGCCTCCGTGCTCGCCGTCGCCGGAATTCTGCTCGGACTCTTTCTCGCCGGCTACACAGGCGTGCTCGTGTCGGTGAGCAACCGTCCTGTCTGGGCCGATTCCAACTGGCTCGGCATGCTGTTCCTCTTTTCCGGTGGTTCGACCGCCGCCGCTTTGCTCATTCTGCTGAGCGGATGGCGAAACATCGCACCTCATGCGCGCGAGCGGCTTTCGCGATTTGACGACGTCGCGCTGGTACTCGAGTTCATCGTGCTGGTGATCTTCATCGTGTCGCTGGGCGCGGCAGCGCGCGTGTTTCTGGGGTGGTGGGGTGTGTTGCTCGTTCTCGGAGTGGTAATCGGCGGAATATTGCTGCCGCTGGCGATATCCCGAGGGAACCTGTCGCGTATTCCCAATCCACACGCGGCGGCGGCATCTCTCGTGCTCGTAGGGGGGTTCTTGCTGCGCATGGTGGTCCTGCTGTCTTCCGAGTCCGTGCACGTAGCCGGATCGCAGGTGATGGTGCCATGAGCAGGTGCCTGACTAACACGGCCGCCGCGCTGGCGCTGCTCGCGCTCGGTGCCTGTGCCAGTCCGGAGGCGACGCGCGTGCGCGGCGGCGGAGCGGGAGCCGATATCGGCAACCGTGGCGGCGTGATCGAGATGCACGAGGGCTCCGTGATCTACGCCAACACTCCATGCGTGACCACACTTCCAGAATGCAACGGACCAATGCCGCTCGGCACGGCTCGCCGTCGTTGACTTACTCTGCGGTCGCGGCGGAGAACCCGGAGTGGGGGCCGTGGCTTCGGCTGCTCGAGCGCGCCCAGGACGCAGCCGGAGCACCCTGGACGGTGGAGATCGGCCTGGCCGCTGATCGTGAGGCGCAAGCTCCGCTGCTGCACGAGTCGTCGCTGGCCGTGGACGGGCCGCGCATTCGCGATTGGCTGGAAACGATGCTCCATGCCGCCGCTGCGGACCTGGACGATGGCGGTAAGCTCGGCTCAACGCAGCTCGATGAGGCGGATGCATTACGACTTTTCGAAGCGGCCATTGCACTGGATGAGCCGCTCCTCGAGCAGCTCGCCGATGCGCGGGGCGCCGCGGCGGCCCCGCTAGCTTCGGTACTGCAGCTTGCGGCGATGCCCATTCTCCGGGCATGTCGCCGGCGGCTGGCCGCGGAGGTCCCGCAAGGATGGTCTCACGGGTACTGTCCGGTCTGCGCGGCGTGGCCCGCTCTCGCCGAGGTGCGCGGGTTGGAGCGTGAACGGCGTGTGCGCTGTGGGCGGTGCGCATGCGACTGGAAGTTCGCCGTGTTGCACTGCCCCTTCTGTGACGAGCGGGATCACGGGCAGCTTGCCGGATTGGTGGTCGAGGGCAGCGAGGAGACACGGCGGCTGGACACCTGCCAGAGCTGTCACGGGTATCTCAAGGGAGTCGCGACGCTGATGGCGGTGCCTGACGAACGTGTCGCGGTGCTCGACCTCGAAACGCTCGAGCTGGACCTGGTTGCCGCCGACCGTGGCTTTGCCCGGCCGACACGGCGCGCCTTTTCCACCCGGCTCACGCTCATTGGCGGCTCCGCCCAAACGGCTGAGGGAGATCGCAAATGGCTTCTGTCGTGATGCCCTCACGTAAAACGACTGGAGGCGCCTAGCAATGACCGTCATTCGGCCAGCGCATTTCTGCCGGGAGTTGTTGGTGGCGCTGGAGGCGAGCGAGGGCCGCCGTCGTCGACGCAAGCGCGATACGTCCGCCGACGCGATAGGGTTGTCGATCAAGCGCGAATTGCTCGAAGCGACCGCCGAACGGGATCCGGAGCCGGAGGATTTCGAAGGCTGGTTGCTCGAGTGCACCCTGCGCGTGGGCGCGGGGAGCGGCGGAGTGCGCGCCATGGCGATCAGCATCTGGGATGAGTGGAAGCTGGCGAACGCGGGCGATGCCTATCGCAACTGGCTGGCGCACGGTGCGCCTTCGGATGATCGCGAGCCGGCGCGGGAGAACGGACGATGAGAACAGCGACCGGACTGCGCCTCTGTTGTCTCGTGTGGATGGCGGCAGCATGCGGCGACGACGTGGCGAAACCGATAACGAAGATCGAGGTGCGCAACCTGCGTGACTCGCTAGCCAGGATCCAGGGTCCTCAGGACGCGGTTCTGCGTGCGATGAGGGAGCCCGACGTGTCGAGGCGCATCATCTACGATCCTCCGGTGGACCTGACCCTGAGGCGCGGCGATTCGCTGGTCACCGCCCCGTTCGGAATCACCGCGGCGCCGGATTCGGCCACTGCCCCTGCGACAAGGTGATGGCGAATCGGTGGCCCGTGCAGGGCATGCCCACCGCGGGGTAGAAGGCGTGAGCGTCGGCCCGGTGCTCGGCACTGGTCGCCATCATCCGCTCGCAATCCCGCTCCATCGGCCACGCGCGCGCCGCTTGATCCAGCGCGCGCCCCACCTGTGTCATCCATCGCCAGGAGCACTGCATCGGTGATCACTTCGAGCCTGGCGAGCCTCGATGGAACGTCGTCAGGCTGAATTGGATAACCGAGCGTAGCGAACAGATGCGCGACATTGGAGGCGTCGTCGGCTGTCGCGCGGCGTACAATGAGTTCGGGCATGAAGCGGAGAGCAGGACGGGGAACCGGCGGCACGGCTCGAGGCGGACCTCGAGCGTTCCGCCGGCATTGCGGGATGGCAACAATCCTGCTCCCCGGCGTCCGCCGGCGCCAGCCTGTCGGGGGTCGGCTAGAGCGGGAATCGCGTGTTAGATATCGTTGCCATTCACTCTCCCTGCGGCGCACCCACGCTCGTCCCCACTTCCTGTAAATGAGCGAGACATCCCCTTCCCGGTCACCGGACGACGAGCCTGCTGCGCTCGAAGCGGGATGGCGCCGAACGCGCACCGCACCATCGCTGGCGGAGGTGTATCGCACGATCCCGGTCGCCGGCCGCAGTCGTCTGCGCAAGTTTTTCGCGTTCGCCGGCCCAGGATATCTGATCGCAGTCGGTTACATGGATCCGGGCAATTGGGCGACGGACATCGCCGGCGGCTCGGCGTTCGGTTACACCCTGCTCAGCGTGATCCTGCTTTCGAACCTGATGGCGGTGTTGCTGCAGGGACTGTCGGCAAAATTGGGCATCGTCACCGGCCGCGATCTCGCCCAGGCGTGCCGCGACCACTATTCGCGACCCGTCAGCCTGATGCTGTGGG